>JAZBPF010000213.1:0-20254 GCA_036351515.1 Pseudomonadales bacterium
AGGACGGACCGATGCCACTGTTCCGACGCGACCCCAGGAAGAAGCTCCAGCAGGCCTACGACCGGAAGCTCGAGGCCGCGATGCACGCGATGCGCCGCGGCGACGTGCGGCAGAACGCGCTGCTGACCGCGGAGGCGGAGGAGCTCAAGGCCCGGCTGGACGCGCTCGAGCGCTGAGCAGGGCCCGCACCCGTTCGAGCAAGGCCGCACGCTGGAAGGGCTTCTGCAGGAAGCTGCGCGTCCTTTCGTCCTCGGAGAGCGGCTCGAGCGCCTCCGCCGTGTAGCCGGAGACGAACAGCGCGGGCAGGGCGGGGCGCCCCTCCCGCAGCGTCGCCACCAGCTCGTGACCGTTCATGCCCGGCATGATCACGTCGCTGATCACGAGGTCGATCGCGGCCTCGCTGCCGGCCGCCGCCAGGGCGGCGCGCGGATCCGGGCAGGCGACCACCTCGTAGCCGGCCTGTTCCAGGACGAGACGCATCAGGTTCAGGATCGCCGTTTCGTCCTCGACCACGAGCAGCCGTGCCGGGCCGTTCGACGCCGAAGGCGCCGGCAGGCTCGGCGCCGCTGCCTCCGCGGGCGCCGCGTGCCGCGGCAGGTAGACGGAGAGCGTCGTGCCGACGCCGGGCGTGCTGTCCGCGAACACGTGGCCGCCGTTCTGCACGACGATGCCCCAGACGCTCGACAGGCCGAGGCCCGTGCCCTCGCCGGGCGCCTTCGTCGTGAAGAACGGTTCGAAGATGCGCCCGAGCGTGTCCGCATCCATGCCGGCGCCGTCGTCACGGATGCGGATGCGGAGGTAGTCGCCCCGCGCCTCGGGCGGAATCGGCAGGGCGGCGCAGGCGGCGGCGTCGATCCTGGCGGTGCTCACCTCGATCGATCCGGTGCCGTCGATGGCGTCGCGCGCGTTGATGCAGATGTTGGTGACGATCTGGCCGAGCTGCGAGGGGTCCATGTGCAGGGGCCAGGCATCCTCCTCCGGGAACCAGCGCAGCTCGATGCCGGCGCCGAGGAGCCGACGCAGGAGTTCGAGCGTGCGCTCGATCTCCCGATTCGCGTCCACGACCCGGGGCGTCACCACCTGCTTGCGGGCGAAGGCGAGGAGCTGCGCCGTGAGGGCCGCGGAATGCTCCGCGGCGTCGCGGATCTGCGTGACGAAGGGCGACAGTCGCTGGTCCGTCTCGACGAGCTCGAGGAGCAGCTCGGCGTTGCCGAGGATGCTCTGCAGCATGTTGTTGAAGTCGTGGGCGACCCCGCCCGCGAGCGTGCCGATCGACTCCATGCGCTGGGCGCGGGCGAGGGTCTGCTCGAGTTCGCGCTGCGTCGTGACGTCGCGCTTCACGGTGACGTAGCCGAGCACGTCCCCGCGGGCGTCCGTGACCCGCGAGATGCTCGTGTCCTCGTAGACGAGGGAGCCGTCGCGGCGCTTGTTGACCAGTTCGCCGCGCCAGAGCTCGCCCTGCTGGATCCGGGTCCACGCCTCCGCGTAGAAGGCGTCGTCGTGCGCACCGCTGCGCCACAGGCGGTTGTGGCCGCCGAGCACCTCCTCCCTGCCGTACCCCATGACCCGCTCGAAGGCCGGATTGACGTACACGATCCGCGCATCGGGGTCCGTCACGACGATCACTTCGCTGGTCTGCTCGAGCGCCGCGAGCAGGCGCCGGGTCTGCGTGACGTCCGGCAGGTCGTCGTCCGCGTGCAGGGCGAACTCGGCGAGCAGACCCGCCTCCGTCCGCGTCAGCGTCGTCTCGAACAGCCGGCCGCCGCGGGAGAGCGTGCACCGGTAGGGCCCTCTGGCGCAGCGTGCGAGGAGATCGTCCCAGGTGAAGTCGGCCCAGGTGAGCCAGTCGAACAGCGCCCCGAGGCGCGCGCCCGTGCCCTCCGCGGCGACGAGCTCCCGGAAGGCGCGGTTGGCACTCGTGACGACGCCCGACGGATCCAGGGTCGCCACGGGCGTCTGCAGCTGGTCGAGCAGTCCTTCGTGCATGGCCGCGGTCCATCGCCCTGGGCGGGAGAGAGTCTATCGCCCGTGAGTCGGCGGGAAGCACCGGAACCTGACCCCCGAGCCGCGTACCGCTGGGAGAGGGGGGCGCGCGGTGCGCTCAGTCGGGGTCGCCGGCTTCCTGCTGCAGCGCCGCGAGCGTGGCGTCGTCGAGGCGGTCCTCGCCGGCCGCGTAGCGTCGCGCGATGGCCTCGTAGAAGCGGGCGTTGACCCGGTTCGCCGCCGTGCAGTCGCGCTCGGCCACCCGCTTCGCCGGCACGCCGGCGACGATCGAACACGGCGGGAACTCCACCCCTTCCGAGACGATGGCGTGGCCGGCGACGATGGACCCCGCGCCGATGCGCGCGCCGTCCATGATCGTGGCGCCGATGCCGACGAGACAGTCGTCGCCGATCTCGCAGCCGTGGAGTGTCGCGTGGTGGGTGATCGAGCACCTCGCGCCCACGAGGGTCGGGCTGCCGTTGCCGACGTGGATCATCACGTGGTCCTGGACGTTGCTGCGCGGGCCGATGCGGATCTCGTGGAGCTCGGCGCGCATGACCACCAGGGGCCACACGGACACGCCCTCGGCGAGGGTCACGCGGCCGTAGAGCCAGGCCGATTCGTGCACGAAAGCCGCTGCCGAGGCGTCCACGCCCGGTCCGATCCGACCCATGTCTCGCGCTCCTCTGGCGGTGGTCCCTGGCCCCGTCGGTCCTCGGCGGGCCGCGCGGACGATCAGGCGGCCGCGGCCTCGAGCGCGAAACTGCGCAGGGCCTCCGCCATCTCTTCCCGGACCCGCGCGCCGGAGAGGATCATGCCGACGGCCGTGAGCGAGGTGTGCGTGTGGCCGCGGCAGGGCACGTGCCGGACCGGGACGCCCGCGTCGGCGAGGGCCTTCGCGTAGGCGTCGCCCTCGTCGCGGAGCGGGTCGAACTCGCTCGTGAAGATCGCCGCCGGCGGCAGGTTCGCGAGCGTCGCGGCACGCAGGGGCGAGGCGGCCGGGTGGCTGCGCTCGCCGGGATCGGCGTAGTGGTTCCAGAACCACTCCATGAGCCCCTTCGTCAGCACGTAGCCCTCGCCGTTCTCCGCGTAGGAGGGGCGCGAGAAGTCGCAGTCGACCACGGGGGTCACGAGCAGCTGGCCGGCGATGGCCGGGCCGTGCTCGTCCCGGGCCCGCTGGCAGACGCCGGCGGCCAGGTTCGCCCCCGCGCTCCAGCCCGCCACGATCAGGCGGGACGGATCGCCCCCGAGGGCCTCCGCGTTCGCCGCGACCCACTGCAGCGCGGCCCAGGCGTCCTCCGGCGCGGCCGGGAAGCGGGCCTCCGGCGCGTGGCGATAGTCGAGGGAGATCACCAGCGCATCGGCGCGTCGGCACAGATCGCGGCAGAAGGCGTCGTCGGAGGCGTGGCTGCCGAGCACCCAGCCGCCCCCGTGGAAGTAGGCGACGACCGGATGCGGGCCCGGCGACGCGGGGCGGTAGAGGCGGAAGGGCAGCTTGCCCGCGGCGCCCGGGTAGCTGCCGTCGCGGACCTCGCCGACGGCGGGGCCGGGCGGATTGCCGGCGGCGAGCTGGGCGTTGAGGGCTCGGGCCTGCTCGGGCTCGAGGCTGTCGAAGGGGGGCAGTTCGGCCTCGGCCATCAGCTTCAGCATGCCGGCGACGTCCGGCTGCAGGCGGTTCACCACGCCGTCGTGGCACTGCTCGCCGGCGGGACCGGAGAGGCGGAAGCCGAGGTAGCCCCGCTCGACCACCGCATCGCAGGTCTCCCGGTAGGTGCCCACGCCGCCCACGTAGGGCAGGAACACGCGCGGCTTGCCCGGCACGTTGGCGCCCATGTACCAGGAGGCGGTCTGCTCGAAGAGGGTGATCTTCGCGCAGTCCATCACGTGCGTGTCCCAGCCCGCCTCGGCGGCCTCCGTGGCCTCGATGCGCGTGAAGCCCTGCTCGCGGAGATCCTTCAGACAGTCGGCGATCCAGTCCACGTGCTGCTCGATGGACACGACCATGTTCGAGAGCACGGACGGGGAACCGGGGCCCGTGACCATGAACAGGTTCGGGAAGCCCGCGGTCGTGAGGCCGAGATAGGTGTGCGGCCCCGCGTGCCACTTCTCCTTCAGGGTCACGCCGTCCCGGCCCTGGATGTCCACGGAGACGAGGGCACCGGTCATGGCGTCGAAGCCCGTGGCGTAGACGATCGCGTCGAAGTCGTGCGCCTCCTGCGCGTCGCCCTCGCCGAAGACGATGCCGGTCTCGGTGATGGAGTGGATCGGCTGGCGGTGCAGGTCGACGAGGCGCACGTGGTCCTCGTTGAAGGTCTGGAAGTAGTTCGTGTCCAGACACGGGCGCTTGGTGAAGAAGGGGTAGCCCTTCGGGCACAGCAGCTCGGCGGTCTCCGGGTCGTCGACGACCGAACGGATCTTCTCCCGCACGAATTCGGCGAACGCCTCGTTCGCCTCGGGGTCGATCTGCAGGTCGGTGAACTGCTGCGTGGGCGCCAGCAGCTCGCCCATCTGCCAGGCCTTCTCGAAGCGCCGCCGGCGCTCGGCCGGATCGACGTCGAAGACGCGCTCCGTCGCCTCCTCGACAACGACGCCCGCGCCGGTCCAGCGGGCCGCCTCGTGATAGCCCGCCGGATCACGCTCGACCGCGGTGCGCTTGTCCTCGGGGATGGGACCGTTGCCGGCCGGCATGGAGTAGTTGGGCGTGCGCTGGAACACCACCAGCTCGGAGGCCTCCTGCGCGATGAGCGGGATCGACTGGATCCCCGAGGAGCCGGTGCCGATCACGGCGACGCGCTTGCCGGTGAAGTCCACCTTCTCGTGGGGCCAGCGGCCGGTGACGTAGACCTCGCCGCGGAAGCGCTCCGTGCCGGGGATGTCCGGGTCCTTCGGGACGGACAGGCAGCCCGTGGCCATGACGTAGTAGCGGCCCGTGAGCTCGCCCGCCTCGCCGTCGCCGGCCGCCGGGGCCGTGCGGACGTGCCAGAGTCCTTCGCCCTCGTTCCACTTCGCGCCGGTGACCCGGGTCTCGAAGCGGATGTCGCGCCGCAGGTCGTAGCGCTCGGCCACGTGCTGGAGGTAGCGCAGGATCTCGGGCTGGGTCGCGTACTTCTCGCTCCACTGCCAGTCCTTCATGAGCTCGGGATCGAACTTGAACTGGTAGTCGAGGCTCTGGATGTCGCAGCGCGCGCCCGGATAGCGGTTCCAGTACCAGGTCCCGCCGACGTCGTCGGCGGCGTCCAGGGCGACGGCGCTCAGGCCCAGGCCGCGGAGCCGGTGGAGCAGATAGAGGCCGGCCATGCCGGCGCCGACCACGACGACGTCGAAGTCCGGAGTCGCTCGGGACGCAGCGGTACTCATGGGCGTTCCTCCCCTTCAGGCTGGTTTCGGTCGCGTTCGCCGGGCGGGTGCGCCACGGGCCCCGTCGCCTTCCCGTCGGTCGCTGCCGCTCGGCGAAGGGTGATCGAACGCGCGGGCTCCCCGGGCCCGACCCGGGAAGGCTACGACGAAAGGCGCGCCCTCGCACCCGCCGCGGGCTGCGCCCGTGCGGGGGCGGCGTCCCCGGAGGGCCGCGACGCGCATCGTGGCTGGGGCGCCGCAAGTCGGCGCACCGGGGACGCTGCGCCCTCGGGCCCGGGGCCTCGGGGCGGCAATCCGCACGGCGCTGCGGTAGGCTGCGGCCCTTTCGCCGTCGGGCCGCCGGGCGCCCGCGCACGAGCGCCCACGGGCTCCGGCAACCGGAAGCCGGAGGATCGGTGCCGTCACGGGTCGTGATCGCCGAGGCCGAAGAGGCCGACATCCCCGCCGTGGTCGAGCTGTTGTTCCGCCTCGACGCGCACGTCTCCGGTGCGCCGAGGGACGTCCTGCGCATGACCCCGGCGGGAGAGCGCGAACTCGCCGACCGCATGCGCTCCTATCTCGAGAATCCCTGGAAGCTCCTCGTGGTCGCGCGACATCCGGAGGCCGGCGTGGTCGGCATGGGCGACGTCGCGCTCTGGAAACACGCGGAGGTCTGGGAGACGCCGGAACGACAGGGGCAGTGGTACGCCGTGATCGACGACGTCTGGGTCGAGCCGGAGTTCCGACGTCAGGGGCTGAATCGGCGCATGCTTCGGGAACTCGTCGACTTCGCGCGCAGGCGCGACGTGGACGCCCTGCAGCTCGAGTACTCCGCCAGCAACCGCGAGGCGGCGCGGGCCTGGAAGGAACTGGGGTTCACGCCCGTGGGGATCCGTGCAGCGGCGTCTGCCGCCGAGGTCCTCGCTCGGCTGGACCGCCGATGATGCACCGCCGAGTGTTCGACAAGGAGTTCAGGTGATCGGAGATCGAAGCGTCCTCGCCTTCTACGACGAGCGCATGCTCGGCCACGAACCGAACCTCGAGGAGCCGTTCCTGCCCGGTCGCCTCGCGCGCCGCGTGAAGGAGATCCTCGACGGTCTCGACGTGAAGTGGAGCTATCCGGAGCATCCGGGTCGGCTCACGGCCATTCGCGAGCTGCTCGACGCGGAGCCGGTGCCGGCCGTCTCCTTTCGTACGGGCAAGAGCGCGACCCGGGAGCAGCTCGCGCGGGTCCACACGCTCTCCTATCTCGACGACATCTACGCGATGCGCGGCAAGAACGCGTGGCTCGACCGGGACACCACGGCGGTCTCCGCGGGCAGCATCGAAGCGGCGGAGGTCGCTGCGGGCACGGCGATCGCCGCGGTCGAGGCGGTCGTGGCTGGCGAGGCCGACAGCGCGTTCGCCCTCGTGCGTCCACCCGGTCACCACGCCGAGCCGGTGCGGGCCCGGGGCTTCTGCCTGTTCAACAACGTTGCGGTCGCGGCGGCGCATGCGCAGGCGGCGCTCGGCTGCGAGCGGGTGCTGATCATCGACTGGGACGCGCACCACGCGAACGGTACGCAGGACATCTTCTATTCGGACCCCGACGTCATGCTCTTCGATACGCACCGGGCGTCCCCCTTCTACCCCGGTACCGGGCTGCTCGAGGAGGTCGGCGCCGGGGCCGGCGAAGGAACCACGATCAACGTCCCGCTGCCCGAGGGCAGCGGCGACGTCGCGATGCTCAAGGCCTTCCGCGACATCCTGGTGCCCGCGGCCGACTGGTTCGGGCCCGATCTCGTGCTGGTCTCCGCGGGCTTCGACCCCCATCGCCTCGACCTCGCCCTGAACCTGAGTCACGACGGTTTCGCCGCGATCACGGAGGTCGTCCAGGAGATCGTCGATCGGCACTGCCCCGGACGGCTCGCGTTCGTCCTCGAGGGCGGCTATCACCTCGACTCCCTCTCGCAGGGCGTGCGCACGGTGCTGGAGATTCTCGCCGGTGGCGACGCGCCGCTGCTCACGGAGCCGGGCGTCGAGGAGGTGGCGGAGGCGGCGGCCTACCACCGGGATGCGTTCACGGAGGACGGTGACCCCTAGGGGGTTCCGGGCGGACCGGCCTGCGCAGGGCCGTCGGCGTCGCCGGATTCCCCGAGGAGCGCATCGAATTCCCGCGGAACCGGGGCGTCCCGACGGAACGAGGAACGCCGGGCCCGCGACGCGCGCGGGCCCGGCGACGGGCACCGTCAGGCGACGGCGCCGAGGGAGGCGAAGGTCCTGCCTTCCTTCGCGAGCTTCTCGAGGAGCGGGGCCGGGGTCCAGAAGTCGCCGTACTTCGCGCGGAAGCCCTCGATCTTCTTCAGCACGACGTCGAGGCCCATCTTGTCGGCCCAGAACATCGGCCCGCCGGTCACTTCCGGGAAGCCGTAGCCGTTGATGTAGACGATGTCGATGTCGCAGGCGCGGATCGCGATCTTGTCCTCGAGGATGCGTGCGCCCTCGTTCACGAGCGCGAGGATGCAGCGGTCGAGCACCTCCTCGTCGTCGATGGGCCGGCGCTCGATGCCGAGCTCCTTCGAGGTCTGCTCGACGATCTGCACCACCTCCGGATCGGGCTGGCCGACGCGGCTGCCTTCGGAATAGATGTAGAAGCCGCGGCCGTTCTTCTGGCCGAAGCGCTCGAGCTCGCAGAGCTTGTCGGCGACGCGCGCCGTGATGGGCACGTCCTCGGGCTTCATGCCGGCGAGCTTGCGGGCGCGCCAGCCGAGGTCGAGGCCCACGAGGTCGTTCATCTGGAACGGCCCCATGGGCATGCCGAACTCGCCGATGACCTTGTCCACCTGATAGGGCGTGGCGCCCTGGAGGATCATCTCGCCGGCCTGACGCGTGTAGCCCGCGAGCATGCGGTTGCCGATGAAGCCCGGGGCGTTGCCCGAGAGCACGGCGACCTTGCCGAGGGTCTTGCCGAGCTTCATGGCCGTGGCGATGGTCTCGGCGCTGGTCTTCTCGCCGCGCACGACCTCGAGCAGGCGCATGACGTTCGCCGGGCTGAAGAAATGCAGGCCGATGACGTCCTGCGGGCGCGAGGTCACGTCGGCCATGGCGTCGACGTCCAGGCCGGAGGTGTTCGAGGCGATCACCGCGCCGGGCTTGCAGACCTTCTCGAATTCCTCGAAGACCTTCTTCTTGACGTCGAGATTCTCGTAGACCGCCTCGATCACCACGTCGGCGGAGCCGAGGTCCGCGTAGGCGAGGGTGCCCGTGATGAAGCCCATGCGCTTCTCGAGCTGCTCCTCGGAGATGCGCCCGCGCTTGACCATGCTCTCGTAGTTCCGGCGGATGACGCCGAGACCGCGATCGAGGGCCTCCTGGTTCATCTCCAGTACCGTGACCGGGATCCCGGCGTTGGCGAAGCACATGGTGATGCCGCCGCCCATGGTCCCGCAGCCGACGACCCCGGCCGAAGCGATGTCCTTCGTCGGCGTGTCGCGGGGGACGTCGGGAATCTTCGCCACTTCCCGCTCGGAGAAGAACAGGTGGATCAGCGCCTCGCGCTGCGGATGGCGCAGGCACTTGCCGAAGTTCTCGGCCTCGACCTTCATGCCCGTGTCGAAGTCGCCGCTCTCCACGGCGGCCTCGACGCACTGGATGATCATCTCCGGGGCGAAGCGCCCGCGCATCTTCCGCGCCGCGTCCTTCCGCGCGTTCTCGAAGACCTCCGTGTTGCCGCGGTCCTGCTTCACGACCGAGTCGTCGTCGCGGATGCGCTTCTTGCCCTTGCCGTCGGCGACGGCCTTCCGGGCCCAGGCGAGGGCGCCGGCGAGGAAGTCCGCGTCCTCGATCACGTCGTCGACGATGCCCAGCTGCTTCGCCACGGGGCCGGGAATCGGATCGCCGGAGAGGATGAACTTCAGGGCCTTCTCGGCACCGATGAGCCGCGGCAGGCGCTGCGTGCCGCCGGCGCCGGGGAGCAGGCCGAGCTTCACCTCGGGCAGGCCCACGGGCGCCTTCGGAGCGATCACGCGGTAGTCGGCGCAGAGGGCGACCTCGAGGCCGCCGCCGAAGGCCGTGCCGTTGATGGCGGCGACGACGATCTTCGGCGAGTCCTCCATGAGCTTCAGGCACTCGTGGAGGCCGGGGCCCTTGGCCTCGCCGCCGAACTCGGAGATGTCGGCGCCCGCGATGAAGGCGCGGCCCTCGCCGTGGAGGACGACGGCCTTCACGGCGTCGTCCTCGATGGCCTTCGTCAGGCCGTCGAAGAGCCCCTGACGGACCCCGCTCGAGAGCGGATTCACGGGGGGGTTGTCGACGCGGAGGACGGCGAGTTCGCCGTCCACGGAGTAGTGCACGGTGCCTTTCATGGGGCGCTCTCCCTCGGTTGGGTGTCTCGAAGCGGCGGCAAGGATACCGCCCCGGCGCCCGGTCGGGCACCGGGGGCTCAGCCGGTCCGGGCCGCGTCCTCGCGCGGGGTCGGGGTGCCGCTCCGCGCCGCCCAGCGTGCGAGGAGGCGCGCCTGGAGCGCCTCCAGGCGGGTGGCGAGGGCGCTGTGGTCCTCGGCGCGCGCCACCACGCCGAGCAGCAGGAGCGCGAAGCCGTAGTGGGCCCGGAGCACGAGCTCCTCGAGTTCGAGCTCGCCGCGCACCCACTCGAGCACGCAGGCGAAGAGCTGCTGCTCGAGGCTCGCCGCGAGGGGGTCCGGATGCACGATCGGAGCGAGGCGACCCTCGTCGATCCCGCGCGCGACCATGCCCCGCCAGAGCGCGTGCCCGGGACCCGCGAAGAGGGAGCGGTATTCGCGCCCGCCGTCGTTGTAGGCCGCGAAGAGCACGCTCCGGTGGTAGTCCGGATCCCGACCGTAGTGCTCCGCGGCGAGGTCCACGGCGCGGAAGAACACCTCCGGCACCGGCACTGCGGAGTCGTCCACGGCCCGCGCGTAGGCGGCGAGGTCGTGCTCGAGGACCGCGAACATCACGGCCTGCTTCGACCCGAAGAGGTTGTAGGGCGTGGCGACGCTGACGTTCGCCGCCTCGGCGAGGGCGCGCATGGTGAAGGCGGTGTCGCCCCGGCGCACGAGGTCCCGGGCGGCGCGGAGGATCTCGCTTCGACGCCGCTGCTTGCCTTCTTCGCGACTCGCCAAGGATGCCTGCCCGGAGTGGTTCCCGGGGGCGGAGTGCCCCCCGGCGTCCGCCCATCGTGCGTCGAGTTGAAACGTGTTGCAAATTTTCCTTGGAACGCGTTCCATTCCGGGGCGCAGGCCATCGGGGCCGAGGGGAGGATCCGCCATGCAGACCACTACGCAGCGCGAGGGGCTCGGCCGGTCGCGCCGCTTCGTGGCGCCACGGCCCGGCGACGACTTCGAGGCCATCGCCCGGCGCGAACTCCCGGAGCTGGAGCTCGCGGAGGCGCTGGAGCGCCTGCAGAGCTGGAACCTGCACCTCTTCGCCCGGCAGCCGAGCGGCCGGGTGCTCGGAGCCGACGTCGTCTTCGTGGAACCGCCGCTCGCATCGTGAGCGCGACCGGGAGCGTCGAACGCCCCGTCGGGGACCCTCCGCAGCCCGTGATCGAGGGCGCGGTCGTGGGTCCGGGGCACGACGGCAGCGCCGAGCTGATCGTCACCGTGCTCCACCCCGGGGGGGGCCGCGATCACGTCACCCTCGACGCGGACGCCGGCGCGCGGTTGATGGAACGCTGCGGTGCGAGCTCCGCGGCGGAACTCGCCGGCGCCGACTGGCACCACCTCCTGCACGTACTGGGCTGATTCCGCGCCGCCGGGCGCCGGAGCAACGAGGAGCACGGCCATGGACCTGATCATCCGCAACGGACGCATCGTCGACGGCACGGGCCTGCCGGCCTTCGTCGGCGACCTGGGCATCGAGGGCGGCGTCATCCGCCGCGTGGGCGGCCGCATCGAGGCCGAGGGCGCACGGGTGATCGACGCGACCGGACGCGTGGTGGCGCCCGGCTTCATCGACCCGCACACGCACTTCGACGTGCAGCTGCTCTGGGACGGGCAGGCCCGTCCCGCCCTGGAGCACGGGGTCACCACCATCGTCCCGGGCAACTGCTCGCTGTCCCTCGCGCCCCTGAAGGCCGAGCACCGCAGGGCCCTCGTGGGCATGTTCCAGCAGATCGAGGAGATGCCCGACGCGGCCTTCGACGGCGCCTTCGAGTGGACCTGGGAGTCCTTCGACGGCTACCTCGAGGCCCTGCGCGGGCGCCTCGGGGTGAACGTGGCCCCCCTCGTGGGCCATTCGGTGCTGCGCCTGTGGGTCATGGGCGAGGCCGCCCGCGAGCGCGCGGCCACGGCGGAGGAACTCGCGGCCATGCAGGAGCTCCTGCGCCAGTGCCTCGAGGCCGGCGCCGTGGGTCTCTCCACGAGCTTCGTGGACGTCGACGAGAAGCTCTTGCCGGTGCCCTCACGCTACGCCCACTTCGAGGAGCTCGACGCCCTCGCCGCGGTGCTCGGCGAGTTCGGGCGGGTCCTGCAGGTGGTCCCGGAGTTCTACAACACCGACATCACGCTGGCGCGCGTCGACCAGCTCGCCGAGCTGTCCCTGAAGCACGCGATCCCCACGACCTTCTCGCCGCTCTTCGACTCCTCGGCGACGCCGGACAACGTCCCCCGCGTCATGGCGCGGGTGCGCGAGCAGATGGCCCGGGGCGCGCAGGTCTGGCCGCAGGTGCAGACCCGGCCCATCGACATCAGCTTCAGCTTCGAGCAGGCCTCGCTCCTGTTCGCGTTCTCGCCGGCCTGGTACATGACCATGCGCCTGCCGCGCGAGCAGAAGCTCGCGGCGCTGCGCAACGAGGAGCACGTGAACGGGCTCGTCGCCGCCGTGCAGCAGGACGGCACGGAGCGGCGCTGGGCGGCGATCCGCGTGCGGTCCGTGGCGCGCCCCGAGGACGAGGCGCTCGTCGGCCGCACCCTCGGCGAGCTCGCCGCCGAGCGCAACGCCTCCCCGGCGCGGGTGATGATCGACCTCTCCCTCGACAACGACCTGAAGGCGTTCTTCCTGGCGGCCGACCTCGGCCATCACGAGTCCGACCGCGTCGGGCCGCTCCTCGCCGATCCCTTCGTGCACATCGGTGCCTCGGACGGCGGGGCGCACATCCAGTCCTTCTCCACCTACGGCGACACGGGCTACCTGCTCGGCCACTACGTGCGCGAGACCGGCCAGTTCACGCTCGAGCAGGCCATCAAGAAGATCACCGCCGACGCGGCGCGCATCTGGCACCTGCCGAACCGGGGCCTGCTGCAGCCCGGCTACGCCGCGGACGTGACCATCTTCGATCCCGAGACCATCGCCCGCGGGGAGGAGATTCCCGTGCACGACATGCCGGAGCACGGCATGCGCTACGTTCGCGAGTCCAGCGGCGTGGAGGCGGTCGTCGTCGGCGGGGCCCTCGCCTGGAGCCGCGAGGGCGGCTACACGGACGCCCGCACGGGGACCATCGCCGTCGGCTGACGAGGGCTCGACGCACCGGGGCGGCGGCCGTCGCCGCCCGCGAGGAGGGGAACGAGACGCGATGAGCGAGATCCGCCACCGCATCGTGGACGCCGGCGGTGTCCGCATCCATCTGGCCGAAAGCGGCGAGCCCGGGCGCCCCGTGGTGCTCCTGATCCACGGCTTCCCGGAGTCCTGGTACTCCTGGCGCCACCAGCTCCCGGCGCTCGCCGCCGCGGGCTACCACGCGGTCGCCCTCGACGTGCGCGGCTACGGCCGCTCCTCGAAGCCCCGTGCCGTCGAGGACTACCGCATGGTGCGCAAGGTCGCCGACGTGGTCGGCGTCGTGGGCGCGCTGGGCACGGACGACGTGACCGTCGTCGGCCACGACTGGGGCGCCCCCATCGCCTGGACGAGCGCGCTGCTGCGCCCGGACCTCTTCCGCGGCGTGGCCGGCCTCTCCGTGCCCTACGCGCCGCCGCGGCGGGACGTGCGTCCGCTCGCGGCCATGCGCGCCATGGCCGGCGAGCAGGAGTTCTACGTGGAGTACTTCCAGCAGGTCGGCCGTGCCGAGGCGGAGATCGAGGAGGACGTCCGCGCCTGGCTCCTCGGCTTCTACTGGTGCGCCTCCGGCGACATCGTGAACGGGCCCAACATCTCCCTCGTGCCGCGGGGCACGCGCATGAAGGACGCCTTCCGCTGGCCCGAGGCCATGCCCGCCTGGCTGAGCGACGCCGACCTCGACGTCTACACGCGGGAGTTCGAGTACTCGGGCTTCTTCGGGCCCCTGTCGCGCTATCGCAACGTCGATCGGGACTTCGAGGACCTCGCCGGCTTCGCCGGCCGTCCCATCGAGATCCCGGCCCTGTTCATCGGCGGCGACCGGGACGGCCCGACGATCTGGGGCGCGCCCGCGATCGAGCGCTTCGGCGAGACCCTGCCGAAGCTGCATCGCTCGGAGATCCTCCCGGGCTGCGGCCACTGGACCCAGCAGGAGCGGCCGGAGGAGACGAACCGCCTCCTCCTCGACTTCCTCGCCGCCCTCCACTGACGCCGCCCACGGCAGGCGGCCCCCGCAGGAGAACGCACCGATGTCCGCACTCGCACCGCTCGGTCGCCGCGCCGTCGTCGTCGGCGGCTCCCTCGCCGGCATGCTCTCGGCGCGCGCCGTGGCCCCGCACTTCGAGGAGGTGATCGTGCTCGAGCGCGCGGCCCTCGACGGCGAGCTCGCGCCGCGCATGAGCGCGCCGCAGACCTTCCACCTCCACGTGCTGCTGAAGGGCGGCGAGAACGCCATGGAGGAGCTGGTCCCGGGCTTCCGCGAGGCCATCGAGAGCAGCGGGTCGGTCACGCTCCATCCGGGGCAGGACTTCCACAGCGCCTCGGAGCTCGGCGTGGCGAAGAAGTTCGAGACGGAGATGCGCGTGCACGGCCAGAGTCGCTGGCTCCTCGAGCACTGCCTGCGCACCCGCGTCCTCGAGACCACGGAGAACCTCGCGCTGCGCACCGGCGTCACGGTCCGGGGCCTCGTCCACGATGCGGAGGCGAACACGGTCCGGGGCCTGGTGATCGAGGCGGAGGGCGAACGCAGCGAGCTGCCCTGCGAGCTCGTGGTCGACGCCTCCGGTCGGGGCGAGGGCGCCGTGCGCTGGTTCGGCGCCCTCGGCCTGCCGGTGCCGGAGATCGAGGAGGTGAAGGTCGACTTCGGCTACGCGAGCACGGTGCTGCGCCTCGCGGAGGATCCGGCGCGGGACTGGAAGGGCCTCGTGGTCGGCAATCTGCCGCGCGTGGGGGCCCGCGGCGGCGTGATCATGCCCATCGAGCCCGACGCCGACGGCCCGCGCCACATCTGCTCCCTCGGGGGCCGCGCCGGCGACTACCCCCCGGACGACCGGGAGGGTTTCGTCGCCTTCACCGAGACCCTGCCGGATCCGGGCCTCCACGACGCGCTCGCGAAGGCGGAGTTCCTCGCGCCGATCTCGCGGCTGATCTATCCGGCGAACCGCCTGCGCCACTACGAGCGCATGGGCGACGCCCTGCCGGCGGGGTTCGTGCCCGTGGGCGACGCGCTCTGCAGCTTCAACCCGACCTACGGGCAGGGCATGAGCTCCTCGGCGCTCCAGGCGCGGACCCTCGCCGAGACGCTCGCGGCGCGCACCGCCCGGGACGACCTCCGTACGCTGGTGCAGCGCCATCTGGACGCGGCCGCGGAGGTCGTGCGCCTGCCGTGGCGGCAGGCGAACTTCAACGACTTCCTCTACCCGACCACCGAGGGCGACCGGTCCATGTTCAGCGAGGAGGAGATGGCCTACCGCACCCGGGTGGGCATCGCCGCGCTGAAGGACGACTTCGTCCGCGACGTCTCCTCGGCGGTGCAGAACCTCCTCGTGCCCTGGGAGCGCCTGCTCGAGGACGACGTCCGCGAACGGGTGGCCGCCGCCCTCGCCGCCTGAGGTGCCGGTCGTCCTTCGCCGTACCGGAGTCGCCATGAACGCGAGAGGAAGGGTGCCCGAGGCCCGGGTCGAGGGCACCACGGCACCGGCCTACGGTGCCCTGCGCGAGCGCTTCGAGCGCGCGTTCCGCAGTGGCGCGGAGCGGGACGCCCAGCTCTGCGTCTACGTCGACGGCGCGTGCGTCGTGGACCTCTGGGGCACGACGAACCCGGACGGGGACTTCGGCCCCGACCGCCTGGTCAACGTCTTCAGCAGCGGCAAGAGCCTCGAGGCCATCGCGCTGGCGAGCCTCGTCTCCCGGGGCCGCCTCGACTACGGGGCGCCGGTGGCCGAGTACTGGCCGGAGTTCGCCGCCGCGGGCAAGGAAGCGATCCGCGTCTGCGATCTCATGCGCCACGAGGCGGGCCTCGCCGCGCTGGCCCGGAGCATCGAGCCTGCGGATCTGCTCCCCGAGCATCTCAAGGAGAACCGCGTCGGCCGCATCCTCGAGGCCCACGCGCCGGCCTGGCGGCGCGACGGATCCGTGCGCGAGTACCACGCCGTCACGCGGGGCTGGATCGCGAACGAACTGTTCCGCCGCGTCGACCCTTCGGGCCGGACCATCGGCGAGTACCTGCGGGAGGAGGTCGCCGGCCCCCTCGCCGCCGACGTGCACGTCGGCCTGCGCGAAGCGGAGCTGGTGCGGGTCACGGACGTCGCCCCGCTCGGCCGGGCCCGCTACCTCGCCGAGCTCTTCAAGCCCCCCGGCGTCGAGCGCGCGATCGCGCACGACGTGTTCTCCCTCGGGGCCAACGTGCTGCCGCTGCTGCGCGGCTTCCGCCATCGGTCCACGGCGGACGCGGCGCCGCCGCTCGCGGGCATGGCGGACGTGCGCATCTTCAACGACCCCCTCGTGCGCCGCGGCGAGACGCCCTCGGCGAACGCGCATGCCTCCGCCCGCGGCCTCGCGCGGCTGGCCGCGGCGATGGCCGCCGGCGGCGTCCTGGACGGCCACCTCCTGCTGAGCGACGCGGCCTGGCGGGCGCTGCACGCGGAACCGGTGCGCCGGTCCATGGGGATGGAAACCGCCTTCACCCAGGGCGGCGTCGCGTCCTTCGGGCCCCATGCGCCGAGAGCCGCGCGCGTCGTGCGCAGCCTCAACGTCGGCCGCGACGGCTTCTTCGGCTGGATGGGCCTCGGCGGCTCCGTGTTCCAGTGGCATCCGGAGCGCCGCATCGGCTTCGCCTTCGTTCCGACGGCGCTCCACGTCCCGGACCTCGTCAACGAGCGCGCCAAGGTCTATCAGGCGCTCGCCGTGGAGGGCGCGGCGCGGGCCTGAATCGGACCGCGCCTCCTTGCGCGGGGGGACCGCGGGAACGACGATCGGTCCGGGAGCGGGCGGAAGGCGCCCGGAGGCGAGCGGAGCGAGGGGCGAGCATGTATCCGGGAGCGTACGCAGGGCGACATCCGGACCGGCCGGCCGTGATCATGGCCGGCACCGGGGAGACGATTCCCTATTCCGAGTTCGAGGCGCGGGCGAACCGCTGCGCCCGGCTGCTGCGGTCCGCGGGTCTGGTCCGCGGGGATCACTTCTCCATCTTCATGGAGAACCACGCCCGCTATCTGGAGCTCTGTGCGGCCGGCGAGCGGACCGGAAGCTACTACACCTGCATCAATTCCTTCCTCACGCCGGAGGAGGTCGCCTACATCGTCGACAACAGCGGCTCGCGGGTGCTGATCACCTCGGCCGCGAAACGGGAAGTGGCCCTCGCGGCGCTGCCGGACTGTCCGCGCGTGGAACTCGTGCTGGTGGTCGACGATCCGGGCGGAGCGGCCGACCCGCGCGTGCGCGACTACGTCGCGGCCACCGCGGACCTGCCCGCGGAGCCGATCGCGGACGAGGCGCTCGGGATCGCCATGCTCTACTCCTCCGGCACGACCGGACGTCCCAAGGGGATCGTGCGGCCGCTCCCCGAGCAGGCGCCCGCCGAACCGCTGCCCCTGTACCGCTTCCTCGACGATCTCTGGCGCTATCGCGAGGACATGATCTACCTCTCCCCGGCGCCGCTCTATCACTCGGCGCCGCAGGCGGCCTGCAATCTCGCCCTCCGGCGCGGCGGGACGGTCGTCGTCATGGAGCGCTTCGACCCGGAGCGCTATCTGGAACTCGTCGAACGTCATCGCGTGACGCACAGCCAGCTCGTGCCGACCATGTTCAGCCGCATGCTGAAGCTGCCGGAGGCGGAGCGGACACGCCACGACCTGTCGTCCCTGGAAGTCGTCGTGCATGCGGCAGCGCCCTGTCCCGTGCCCGTGAAGCGGCAGATGATCGAGTGGTGGGGGCCGATCATCCACGAGTACTACGGGGCCACCGAGGGGCTCGGCTTCACGGCGTGCGACAGCGAGGAGTGGCTCGCCCACCCGGGGACCGTGGGCAAGGTGATGCTGGGGGCGCTGCACGTCCTCGACGACGCCATGAACCCCGTGCCCGCCGGCGAGCCGGGGACGCTCTGGTTCGAGACGGCGACGCCCTTCGCCTATCACGAGGATCCGGCGAAGACGGCCGAGGCGACGAGCCCGGACGGCCGCCTGACCACCGTCCACGACGTCGGCCATCTCGACGAGGACGGCTTCCTGTACCTGACGGACAGGAAGACGTTCATGATCATCTCCGGGGGCGTGAACATCTATCCGCAGGAGACCGAGAACCTGCTCATCACGCATCCGAAGGTCGCGGACGCGGCGGTCTTCGGCGTTCCGAACGAGGATCTGGGCGAGGAGGTGAAGGCCGTCGTCCAGCCCGTCGCGGGGGTGGAGGCGGACGCGGCGCTCACCGAGGAACTGCTCGCCTTCTGTCGGGAGCATCTCTCCCGGCAGAAGGTGCCGCGGTCCATCGACTACGAAGCGGAGCTGCCGAGGCTGCCCACCGGCAAGCTCTACAAGCGCCTGCTGCGGGATCGCTACTGGGCAGGCCACGACGGCTCGCGGATCCTGTAGGCGCCGGCGTACCTCGAGGGGCAGCGGTCATGCTGCCCCGGGACGATCGAGGGCGGACGCCAGTCCGCCGCGGAGGAGGCAAGTCATGGTCTTCGAAACGATCCTCGTGGACGACGTGGACGGGGTCCGCATCGTCACCCTGAACCGTCCCGAGCGCATGAACGCCTGGACCTACCGGATGGGTGCGGAGCTCGCGGCCGCCGTGAAGGCCGGCAACGAGGACGACGAGATCGAGGCCTTCGTCGTCACCGGTGCGGGCCGCGGGTTCTGCGCCGGCGCCGACATCGAGGCGGTGTTCGATGCGCAGCAGGCCGGGGAGGACGTGCAGCGCGGCGGCGGGGAGCAGCCGCGCGACTGGGTCGCCCTCGTGCGCGCCTCCAAGCCCCTGGTGGCGGCCATCAACGGCGCCGCCATCGGCGTCGGGCTCACGCAGGTCCTGCCCTTCGATGCCATCCTCGCCGCCGAGGGCGCGAAGCTGTCCGTGCGCTTCATCCGCATGGGTCTGGTGCCGGAGCTCGCGAGCTCGCAGTTCCTGCTCCAGCGGGTCGGCTTCGGCGCGGCGAGCGATCTGATGCTCACGGGTCGCACGATCCTCGCCGACGAGGCGAAGGCGATCGGCCTCGTGGACCGGGTGGTGCCGCCCGCCGAACTCCTGGACGCGGCCCTCGCGCAGGCCCGGGCCATGGGCTCCAACCCCCAGCACGCCCTGCGCATGGTCAAGGAGCTGCTCACGGTGAACGCCCACGAGCCGGACCTGGCCCGCGTGCAGCAGCGGGAGCTGGCCGCGCTCCAGGTCTGCTACACGTCCCCCGAGCACAAGGAGGCGATCGCCGCCTTCCTGGAGAAGCGCGAACCGGACTTCCGCGCCGCGCGCCGCGCCGGGGACTGACCCGCAGCCTTCCGCGGTCCGGCGCCGGTCGCCGAGGCGGCCCGGGAAGCGCACGCCGGTCAGGCTCCGCGCTCGGGCGGACGCGCGGAGGCGATCAGGTAGCCGAGGCGCCGCGTCCGCCGATTCGCCGCGAGCATCCTCGCCGTCAGCTCCGCGCGCAGCCACAGGCGGGTGCGGACCCGGTGGCGCCGCCGGTAGGCGGGCCACCAGCGTGCGAAGCCGTCGAGGACTGCCGCGTCCAGACGCTCCAGGCGCACGTCGCGCCAGCCCGCCGCAGCGAGTGCCTCGCCGTAGGCCGACTCCGTGAGGAGATTCCCGTGCGGGATGGCGGCGCTCCGGAGCAGGGCGCGGAGCACCGGACCCGGGCGCGCGGGCCCCCGGTCGAGGACGAGGTCGGTCCAGGCCGCGCGGGCGCCCGGCCGCAGCACCCGCGCCAGGGCGTCGAGCAGCGCCCGGCGATGCTCGAAGTGATAGGCGGCGTCGACGGCGACCACGGCGTCGATGCTGTCCGGTGGCAGCCGCCGGGCCGCCGCGGCCGCGGGCGCGGCGTGGACCCGGTCCCGGGCATCGCATCGCTCCCCGGCGAACGCCGCCGCCACCGGATCCGGTTCGCAGCCGACGACGGCGGCGACCCCGAAGGTCTCGTGCCACAGACGCATCGCCTGGCCGGTGCCGCAGCCGAGCTCGAGCACCCGTTGCCCCGGGCCGAGCGCTGCCGCTGCGCCCACCCGCCGGGCGAGCCGCGCGGCGGCCTCGCCGTAGGCGTCGCCGGGCGCCCAGAGGCCGAGGTTGCCCCAGGCTTCTCCCGCGGCGCGCTCGCCGTTCAGGTCCAGGGCCAGCGGTGACGGGGGTGCGTGCCCGCCTGCCGGGGACGCGTTCACGAGGGCGCGTTCGCAGCGTCCATGGAGCACCGGGAATGCCCGACGGGGACCTGTGTCATCATCGACCCGGACCGGAGGAGATCGGGGAAGGACGCGGGATTCCATGCGCATCGCGGTGATCGGCGCGGGCATCGGTGGCCTCGCCTGCGCCTGGGCGCTGTCGAGGCGGCACACCGTCACGCTGCTCGAGGCGCGCGACACGCTCGGCATGGACGCCTTCTCGATCGACGTCCCGCGCCCGGGCGGCGCGGCCCGCGTGGACGTGCCCATGCGCGTCTTCTTCCCCGAGGGCTATCCCACGCTCGCCGC
>JAZBPF010000214.1:0-12448 GCA_036351515.1 Pseudomonadales bacterium
GCGTGGACGCCGACGTCCGAGCCCACGAGGAGCAGGTCCGCGGGCCGCAGGGCGAACAGGCCGTTGCATACGCAGCCGACGAGATCGTTGAGGCGCCGCTCCATGGCGACGGGGTCGGCGAGGTCGAGGCCGGCGACGTCGAGGATCAGGTTGCCGTTGTCCGTGACGAAGTCCGCCCGCGGGACGGGCCGACCACCGAGGGCCTCGAGGCCGCGCGTCACGAGCGCCCGCGCCATGGGCAGGACCTCGACCGGGAGCGGGAAGGCGCCGAGGCGCTCGACGCACTTCGACTCGTCCACGATGCACAGGAAGCGTTCCGAGGCGGCGGCCACGATCTTCTCGCGGGTCAGCGCGCCGCCGCCGCCCTTGATCAGGGCGAGGGCGTCGTCGGCCTCGTCGGCGCCGTCCACGTAGACCGGGAGCGTGCCCGCATCGTTGAGGTCCAGCACGCGGATCCCGTGGCCGGCGAGGCGCCTCGCCGTCGCCTCGGAGCTCGCCACGGCGCCGTCGAGGCGGTCGCCGACGCGGGCGAGGGCGTCCACGAAGTGATTCGCCGTGGAGCCGGTGCCGACGCCCACGACCGCGCCCGCCGCGAGGTCGGCGAGCATCGTCTCGAGGGCCGCTTCCGCCACCTGCCGCTTCTTCGCGTCCTGATCCACGAGGCCTCCGCTCCGGTCTGCCGGGAGCGCATGGTACGCGCCTCACCCGGGAGGCCGCATCGCTGGCGGCCTTCCCGGCAGGGCAGTACGCTGCGCGCGGTCCACAGGGAAGCCCAGCCATGCTCGAGCGCACCGTCAAGCGCATCCTCGAGGCCCGCGTCTACGACGTCGCCGAAGAGACGCCGCTCGACCCGGCCCGCGGTCTGTCCGCGCGCCTGGGCAACACGGTCCTGATCAAGCGCGAGGACCTGCAGCCCATCTACTCCTTCAAGATCCGCGGCGCCTACAACATGATCCGCTCGCTCAGCGAGACGGAACGCAAGCGTGGCGTGATCGCGGCGTCCGCCGGCAATCACGCCCAGGGTGTGGCCCTGGCGGCGGAGCGCCTGGGGATCCGCGCGACCATCGTCATGGGCACGAACACGCCGGACATCAAGGTGAACGCGGTCCGCGCCCGGGGCGCCCACGTGATCCTCAAGGGCGACAGCTTCGACGGCGCGTCCGCCCATGCCCGGGAGCTCATGGAGGCTCACGGCTACACCTGGGTGCCGCCCTACGACCACCCGCTCATCATCGCCGGCCAGGGCACCGTGGGCATGGAGATCCTCCGCCAGCATCCCGGACCCGTGGACGCGATCTTCGTGCCCGTGGGGGGCGGCGGGCTCGTGGCCGGGATCGCCGCCTACGTGAAGTACCTGCGCCCGGAGACGCGCGTGATCGGCGTGGAGCCGGAGGGCTCCGCCTGCCTCGCGGCCGCGATGCGCGCGGGCCGTCGCGTGCGCCTGCCCTACGAGTCCCTCGACCTCTTCGCCGACGGGGTCGCCGTGGCGCAGGTCGGCAAGGAGACCTTCCGCATCGCCCGGCGCCACGTGGACGAGGTGGTGACCGTGGACACGGACGAGATCTGCGCGGCCGTGAAGGACGTCTTCGACGACACCCGCGCCCTCTCGGAGCCGGCCGGGGCCCTGTCCATCGCGGGCCTGAAGAAGTGGGCGGAGCGCGAGGGCGTCCGCGACCGGACCCTCGTCGGCATCCACAGCGGCGCGAACGTGAACTTCGACCGGCTGCGCTACGTCGCCGAGCGGGCGGAGGTGGGGGAGAAGCGCGAGGCGATCCTCGCCGTGACCATCCCGGAACGGCCGGGCAGCTTCCGGCGCTTCTGCCGCGTGATCGGCAAGCGCTCGGTGACGGAGTTCAACTACCGCTTCGCCGACCCCGAAGCCGCGCACGTGTTCGTCGGCCTGTCCATCGCCGCTGCCTCGGAGCGCGCGGCGCTCGCGAACCGCCTCCGGGCCGAGGGCTACACGGTCACGGACATGACCGACAACGAGATGGCGAAGCTGCACGTGCGCCACCTCGTGGGCGGTCGTGCCCCCGGCGGTGGCCACGAGTTCCTGTTCCGCTTCGAGTTCCCGGAGCGCCCCGGGGCGCTCATGAACTTCCTCTCGGTGCTCGGGGAGCGCTGGAACATCTCCCTGTTCCACTACCGCAACCACGGCTCCGCCTGGGGCCGCGTGCTCGTCGCCTTCCAGGCGCCGGAAGGCGATCGTCGGGAACTCCTGCGCTCCCTCGCGGCGACCGGCTATCGCTTCTGGGAAGAGAGCGACAACCCGGCCTACGGCCAGTTCCTCTCCTGACCACGGGCCCCGTGGGAAGCGCACGCAGTGCGCGATGTTCTCGAGGTTCGCATCGCCGACTGCGTCGGCTTCCCACCGGGCGGGACGGTGACGTCCTCGCAGCTCCGGCACACGAGCACCGCGTCCGTGGGAAGCGCACGTAGTGCGCGATGTTCTCGAGGCTCGTATCGCCGACTGCGTCGGCTTCCCACCGGGCGGGAGGGCGACGTCCTCGCGGCCCCGGCACGCGAACACCGCGTCCGTGGGAAGCGCACGTAGTGCGCGATGTTCTCCAGGCTCGCATCGCCGACTGCGTCGGCTTCCCACGGGCGGGAGGGGGACGTCTTCGCGGCCCCGGCACACGAGCACCGCGTCCGTGGGAAGCGCCCGCGAGTGCGCGATCTTCTCGAGGCTCGCATCGCCGACTGCGTCGGCTTCCCACCGGGCGGTCAGGCAGCGGGCGTCGGATCTCCGTGCGCGGCGAGCCAGGCGTCGAGCTGGTCCTCGAACACGAGGCGGCGCGTGTCCGTGATGCGATCGACGTAGAGACGCCCGTCGAGGTGGTCGAACTCGTGCTGGAACACGGTGGCGAGGAAGCCCTCGAGCAACCGCTCCTGCCGTGCGCCGTCCAGGTCCGTCCAGGCCACGCGCACCGCACGCGGTCGCTCGACCCAGCCGCGCAGGCCGGGCACGGAGAGGCACCCCTCCCAGAAGCCCTGGGTTGCGGGATCGACGACCGTGATCTCGGGGTTCAGGTACACCGTGAGCGGCAGCACGGGTAGCTCCCCGTAGCGGCTGGGGCCCCCGTTCAGACGGATGACGGCGACGCGCAGGGGCACGCCGATCTGCGGCGCGGCGAGCCCCACGCCGCCGGCGGCGTCGAGCGTGTCGACCAGGTCGTCGATCAGCGTCGACAACTCCGGAGCGGTGCGCTCGGCTTCCGTCAGCGCGCGGGCCGGCTCCCGCAGCCGCGGGTCTCCCATGCGCAGGATCGTGCGTGCGGTCACGGGCCGGTCCTCCGGCGTCGCAGGGGAAGGAACTCGCGCTCCGTGGCGACCGCGTCGAGGGCGACGTCGTGGCCCGCCATGGGCACGTGCGGCACCTCCTGCAGCGCGTGGGCCACGCCCACGAGGAGCGGACGGCGGGGCGTGGGGCGCAGCGCGGCGAAGGTGCGGTCGTAGAAGCCGCCGCCCATGCCGAGCCGTCCGCCGGCCCGGTCGAAGGCCACGAGCGGTACGAGCACCACGTCCAGGGTCCAGGCGGGCACCGTGCACGGCGTCGAAGGTTCGCCGATGCCGAAGCGGTTCCGCGTCATCGGCGCGCCGGCCTGCCAGGGCGCGAAGCGCATGCGGTCGGAGCCGCCGGCGAGGGGATCGATGCGAGGCAGATAGAGCGCGCAGCCTCGGCCTGCGAGCCGTCGTGCGAAGGGGGCGGGGTCGATCTCGCCGTCGCGGGCGAGATAGGCCGCGATCCGCTTCGGCCAGGGGCCGCGCAGGCCGCGCGCGAGCGAAGCGGAGAGTCCGTCGGCCGCGGCCCGGAGCGCGCGCGGGTCGAGCGCGCGGCGCCGTGCACGCATCACGCGCCGCAGACGGCGGCGTTCGGCGCTGGCCGGCATGGACGGCGGTGCGATCATGGGCGGGTGAAGCTCCCCGGAGATGCCGCTGCCGAGTGTGCCCTTGAACCCTAAGATTCAAGGTGGAGGCTCAGGCCGTGCCTCAGGCTTTCCGTCGCGCGGACATGCACACCGGCATCGGCACTTCGCCCCCTGGACGTACTACAAGGCTCGAGAGCTGCATCAGCTGGCGAACATCCCAGGGAACGAGGGGAGTATATCGCACCGGGGCGGTTCCCTCCGAGGGGCGTCCGCGAGGTTCGGGGAATACCCCGGTCCGGGGTCAGCCGAGCCGGAACTGCCGCAGCTCGCCGAGGGCGGCAGTGACGCGCTCGCTGAGCCGGTCGACGTCCTTCTGGGCCCCGGACTGCGTGCCGAGCGCGGTGAGCAGCTCGTGGCTGAGGTTGAGGGCCGCCATCACCGCGATGCGCTCGAGACCGACGATCTTCCCGGTCGAGCGGATCTCGCGCATCTGCCCATCGAGGTGCCGCGCGGCCTCCTCGAGGGCGGGACGCTCCTCCGGCGCGCAGGCCACCTGGTATTCGCGGTCGAGGATGTGGACGGTGACGGTGACGGAGCGGGCGCCGGAGGACGCACTCATCCTTCCTGCTCCAGGGACTTCAGGCGGCTGATCATCGCCTCGACCTTGTGCTTGGCGAGCTCGTTCTTCTCGATCAGGCGTGCACGCTCCTGCGCCCACTCGTGATGGCGGGTCTGCAGGGCCTGGTTCTCGCGGGAGAGCTGGTCGCAGAGGCGGACCAGCTCGTCGATCCGCCGCTCCAGGGTGGAGAGGTCGAGGGTGCTCATGGGGCGCCGGAGGACCGGGGGGTTCTCGTCGCACTATAGGTAGCGGCCCCAGGGGGGTCAACGCGATCCGGCGCGCCGCCGCCGCCGACCGGTGGCCCGACGCCGACGACCGGTCCCGAGCGGCCCGGGCCGGGGATTCGTGCGAACATGCGCGCCCGGAACCGCCCCGTCCTGCACCGATCCCGGACTCCCCATGGCCGAACTCGACTGGGACCTCTCCGCCGCCGCCCTCGCCTCCGTCCGGCCCTGGCTGTCGCCCGCGGAGCTGCACGGACTGCTCTGCGGCAGCGTCTGCGCCGAGGGCGGGCCCCTGGACGACGACCGCTGGCTCCAGCGCGTCTGGCAGCACCTCGGGGAGGACCCCGCGGCGGACGCGGACCACGGCATGCTCGCCCGCTTCGGGACCGAGGGGGTGGCCTCGCTGCTCGCGGACGACTTCGCCTTCGCGCCGCTGCTGCCGGAGGACGACGCTGCCCTCGACGCCCGGCTCCGGGCCCTCGCGGGTTTCTGCGCCGGCTTCCTGTCGGGCTACGGCCTCGGCGGCGGACGGGTCGAGGGCCTCGAGGAGGACGCGGTCACGGCGCTCACGGATCTCGCGGCCATCGCCCGGGTGGAGACGGACGTGGCCGGGGTCGAGCAGGAGGAGGCGGATTTCGCGGAGCTCTCGGAGTACGTGCGCATGGCCGTGCTCGTCGTCCTCGGCGCCCGACGCACGGGCGAGGGGGACGAACCGGAGCCCGCCGCATGAGCGTCGCGCCGGTCGCCGCGGGCGAGTACCTGCGCCGGCGCCGGGCGCTCATGGCCGCGGTCGGGGACGGCGCCGCCGTGCTCGTGCCCGCCGCGCGGGTGCGTCTGCGCAACGGCGACACCGCCTACCCCTTCCGCCAGAGCTCCGACTTCCTCTATCTCACGGGCAGCGAGGAACCGGACCTCCTGCTCCTGCTCCTTCCCGGGCGCGCCGCCGCCGAGCAGGTGCTCTTCTGTCGCGACGCGGACCCCCGCGCCGAGCGCTACGACGGCCCCCGCCTGAAGGCGGAGGACGCCGTGGACGCCCTCGGCGTGGACGACGCCTTCCCCCTCGGCGACGTCGACGAGATCCTGCCCGGCATGCTCGAGGGCCGGCGGCGCATCTACTTCGCCGTCGGGGCCGACGCCGACTTCGACCGGCGCGTGCTCGGCTGGCTCGGCGGCATCCGCGAGCGCATCGGCGCGGACGCGCTGCCGCCCTGCGAGTTCGTCGACGTGGGTCACCTGCTCCACGACATGCGGCTCGTGAAGTCGGCGGGCGAGCTGCGCCAGCTGCGCGAGGCGGCGCGCATCTCCGTCGACGCGCACCTCGGACTCCTGCGCTGCTGCGCCCCCGGGCTCCACGAGCGCGACCTCGAGGCGGAGCTCCTGCGCGCCTTCCGCCGCGCCGGCGCGAGCGGGCCCGCCTACCCGAGCATCGTGGCGGCGGGGGCGAACGCCTGTGTCATGCACTACGTGCGCAACGAGGACCCGATCCGGGCAGGCGATCTCGTGCTCGTGGACGCCGGTGCGGAGTTCCGGGGCTACGCCGCGGACCTCACGCGGACCTTTCCCGCCGACGGACGCTTCCAGGGGGTACAGGCGGAGCTCTACGACCTCGTGCTCGCGGCCCAGGAGGCCGCCGTGGAGGCCGTGCACCCCGGCGCCCACTTCAACGCGCCCCACGAGGCGGCGACGCGGGTGCTCACGGCGGGGCTCGTGGACCTGAAGCTGCTCTCCGGCGACCTCGACGGGCTCCTCGAGCGCGACGCGGCGCGCCCCTGGTGCGTGCACAAGAGTTCGCACTGGCTCGGCCTCGACGTCCACGACGTCGGCGACTACCGCATCGGCGAGGCCTGGCGGCAGCTCGAGCCGGGCATGGTGCTCACGGTGGAGCCGGGCCTGTACTTCCCGCCCGAGGTGGAGGGCACGCCGCCCGCGCTCCGCGGCATCGGCATCCGCATCGAGGACGACGTGGTGGTGACGCGCGAGGGACACGAGGTGCTCACGGCCGGCGCGCCGAAGACGCGAGCGGCCATCGAGGCCGCCATGGCACGGGGGGCTCCGTGAGCCGGCCGCCGGTGCTCGTCGTCGGCGGCGGCCTCGTCGGCGCGGTCACGGCCCTCGCCCTCGCGGCGCGCGGCTGGCCCGTGACCCTCGTGGACCGGGCCCGACCGGAGACGACCGCCGGCGATGCGGGCGCCCTGGGGGTCGATCTGCGCACCGTCGCCCTCGCGCCCGACGCCCTCGCGCTCCTCGAGGCCGTCGGTGCCTGGGACCCGGAGCTCGCCCTGGCGGCCGAGGCCTACGACGCCATGGAGGTCTGGGACGCGGACGGCACGGGCCGGATCCGCTTCGAGGCCGGCGACTTCGGCCTCGAGCGCCTGGGCGTGATCGTCGAGAACCGGCGCCTGCTCGCCCGGCTCTGGGCCGTGCTCGAGGCGTCCGGGGTGACGCTCCGCACGGGCGCCGGCGCCGCGGCCCTCGCGGTGGACGAGAGCGGCGTCCGCCTCACGCTGGAGGACGGCGCCGTGCTCCAGGCGGCACTCCTGATCGGCGCCGACGGGGGGCGCTCCCGCGTGCGCGCGCTCGCCGGCATCGACGCGGAGACCACGGACACGGGCCAGAGCGCCGTGGTCACGGCCGTGGCCACGGAGCGCCCCCACGGCGGGACGGCCTGGCAGCGCTTCCTGTCCACGGGGCCGCTGGCGTTCCTGCCCCTGCCCGACGCTCCGGACGGGCGCCACCGCTGCTCCTTGGTCTGGTCCCTGGACCGGGCCCGGGCCGAGGTCATGCAGGCGCTGGACGACGCCGGTTTCGTCCACGAGCTCGAGCGTGCCTTCGAGGGACGGCTCGGGGCGATCACCGCCGTGGACCGGCGCGTCTCCTTTCCGCTCCCGCAGGTGCACGCGCGGCACTACCGGGCGCCCGGCGTCGTGCTCGTCGGGGACGCCGCCCACGTGGTGCATCCCCTCGCCGGCCAGGGCGTGAACCTCGGCCTGCGCGACGTGGCGCTCCTCGTCCGCGAGCTCGAGCGGGCCGCTTCCGGGCCCGCCCGCAGGCTCCTCGACGTGGACCTGCTGGCGCGCTACGAACGCGCCCGGCGTGGCGACAACGCGCTCATGCTCGCGAGCCTCCTGGGCCTGAAGCGGCTCTTCGGCGCCGACGATCCCGCCGTGCGCTGGCTGCGGAACGCCGGATTGCGCTTCACGGACCGGTCCGCGACGATCAAGCGACGCCTCATGGCGCACGCCCTCGGCCTCGCCGACTGAGGCCACCCGCCGCTCCCCGGACTCCCGACGAGGACCCCATGGGCCAGAAGACCGCACTGCACGATCGTCACGTCGCCGCCGGCGCGAAGCTGGTGGACTTCCACGGCTGGGACATGCCGCTCCACTACGGCTCCCAGGTGGAGGAGCACCACGCGGTGCGGCGGGACGCGGGGATCTTCGACGTCTCCCACATGACCGTCGTCGACGTCGAGGGGGGCGAGGCCGAGGACTGGCTGCGGGCGCTGCTCGCGAACGACGCCGGTCGGCTCACGGAGGCGGGGCAGGCGCTCTACACCGCCCTCTGCGACGAGAACGGGGGCGTCCTCGACGATCTCATCGTCTACCGGCGCCCCTTCGGCTGGCGCCTGGTGGTGAACTCCGCCACCCGGGAGAAGGACCTCGCCTGGCTCGAGAAGCACCGGTTGCCGGGACTCACGCTGACCGAGCGCGACGACCTCTCCATGCTCGCGGTACAGGGGCCGCGGGCCCTCGAGCGCGCCGCGGGATGGCTCGGCGAGGCCGCGGAGCCGCTCGGGGCGTGCCGGCCGTTCCGTTTCGTCGAGGACGACGACCGCTTCCTCGCGCGCACGGGCTACACGGGCGAGGACGGCTTCGAGGCGATCCTCCCGCACGAGGCCGCCTGCGCCGCCTGGGACGCGCTCCTCGAGGCCGGCGTGGCGCCCGCGGGCCTCGGCGCCCGGGACACGCTGCGCCTGGAGGCCGGCATGAACCTCTACGGGCAGGACATGGACGAGGCGGTCACGCCCCTCGAGTCCAACATGGCCTGGTCCGTGGCCTTCGACCCCCCGGAGCGGGTCTTCGTGGGCCGCGACGCCCTCGAGCGGCAGCGCAGCGAGGGGGTGCCGCGGCGCCTCCTCGGCGTCGTGCTCGAGGCCCGCGGCGTGCTCCGCCGGGGCCAGTCCGTGCTCCGGGGCGACGAGGTCGTCGGCAGCCTCACGAGCGGGGCCTTCTCGCCGACGCTCGGTCGCGGCATCGGTCTCGCGCGCCTCGACGCGCAGGCGGCGGAGCCCGGCGCCGAGGGTCTGACCGTGGACGTGCGCGGCAAGCAGCTCCCGGTCCGCCTCGTCCGGCCGCCCTTCGTGCGCAACGGCGAGAGCCGCATCGACTGACCGATCCCGTCGCTCGCGCATGCCGGAACGGCATGCACGCGCTGGCGTCCCGGCGCCGGATCGGTAAGATGCGCGTCCTCGACGTCCGCGGCCGTTCCCGCCCGCGATCGTCGCCCCGGGCGCTTGTCCGGGGGACCGGCGCCCCCGCAGAATGCCGGCTGGACGCGGCGCCGCCGGGCCAGCGCCCGCCTCGCGCGTCGTCCCCCGAACCCGACTGGAGCCGCCGATGAGCAACTTCCCGAGCGATCTGAGGTACGCGAAGACCCACGAGTGGGCGCGCCGGGAAGAGGACGGCACGGTCACCGTGGGCATCACGGACCACGCCCAGGACGCGCTCGGGGACGTCGTGTTCGTGGAGCTCCCGGAGCTCGACGGGCACCTGAACGCCGGCGACGAGGCCGGCGTGGTGGAATCCGTGAAGGCGGCCTCGGACGTCTACGCGCCGATCTCCGGGACCGTGATCGCCGTCAACACGGCCCTCGAGGAGGCGCCGGAGCAGGTGAACGGCGACCCCTACGGCGAGGGCTGGTTCTTCCGCCTGCGGCCGACGGACGCGGCGGAACTCGAGGAACTCCTCGACGCCGCCGCCTACGCCGAGGTCGCGGAGCAGGACGCCCACTGACGAGCCCCTGCCGCTCGACCCGCACGGGCCCCACGGTCGGGACCGCAGCCGCGGTCCCGACGATCATTCCTGGAGCCGAGCCGACGCCATGCCCTTCATTCCCCACACGGAGCAGGACGTCACGGAGATGCTCCGCGCCATCGGCGCGCGCTCCGTCGACGAGCTCTTCGACGAGATTCCCGCGGCCTTCCGGGCCGGCCCCCTCAGCGGCGTCCCCGAGGGCGTCAGCGAGATGGAGATGCTCGCGGACCTCGCGGCCCGCGCCGCGCGGGACGACGGCGTGCTCTGTTTCGCCGGCGCCGGGTCCTACGACCACCACATCCCCGCGGCGGTCTGGGACCTGGTCTCCCGCGGCGAGTTCATGACCGCCTACACGCCCTATCAGGCGGAGGCGAGCCAGGGCACGCTGCAGACCATCTACGAGTACCAGTCGATGATGGCGGCGCTCACGGGCCTCGACGTGTCCAACGCCTCCGTCTACGACGGCGGCTCGGGGCTCGCGGAAGCGTGCCTCATGGCCGTGCGCGCGAACCGGAACTCGAAGTCGCGGCGCGTGCTCGTCGCCGGCAGCCTGCATCCGCTCTACCGCGAGGCGACGGAGGCGATCGTCCACAACCAGGGCATCGAGCTCGTCGAACTCCCGGCCGAGCGGGACGGCACCGTCGACCCCGACGCCCTCGCCGCACGGGCGGAGGAGGACTTCGCCGCCCTCGTGCTCCAGCAGCCGAACTTCTTCGGCCGCCTGGAGCAGGTCGGGGCGCTCACGGACGCCGCCCACGGGGCCGGCATGCTGGTGATCGGCGTGGTGAACCCGGTGGCGCTCGCGCTCCTCGCCCCGCCGGGCGAATGGGGCGAGACCGGCGCCGACATCGCCGTGGGCGACGGCCAGCCGCTGGGCATTCCCATGGCCTCCGGCGGCCCCTACTTCGGCTTCCTCTGCTGCCGCCAGAGCTTCGTCCGGCAGATGCCCGGGCGCATCGTCGGCCGCACCGTCGACCTCGACGGCCGCGTCGGCTACACGCTGACGCTGCAGGCGCGGGAGCAGCACATCCGCCGCAACAAGGCGACCTCGAACATCTGCACCAACCAGGGCCTGCTCGTCACGGCCGGGACCATCCACCTCGCGCTCCTCGGCGCCGAGGGCCTCGAGCGCGTGGCCGGGCACTGCCATGCGCGCACGCGCGCGCTGCTCGACCGGCTCGCCGCGATCCCCGGCGTCGAGCGGGTGCACGAGGGACCGGTCTTCCACGAGGCGCTGCTGCGGCTGCCGCGGCCCGCGGAGGACGTGGTCGAGGCCCTGGCGGCGCAGCGGATCCTCGCGGGCGTACCCATGAGCCGCTTCTGGCCCGAGCGCACGCACGAGCTCCTCGTGTGCGCCACGGAGAAGCGCACCGAAGCGGACATCGAGCGCCTGGCTGCGGCCCTCGAGCGCGCCTGCGCCTGAAGGAGGATTCCATGAGCACCCAGATCCGTTCCGTTCCCCCCGAGGCCGGTGACCCGCCGGAGGCGCTCGTGGGGCCCGCCGCCAGCGTCGGGCGTACGCTCCACGAGCTCTCCGTGTCCGGTCGCACCGCCGGCGCCCAGCTCCTGCCGCCGCCGCCCGCGGCCGACGACCTGCCCGCGGAACTCCGGCGCAGCCGCCGCGCGGCGCTCCCGGAGGTCTCCGAGCTGCAGGTGGTCCGGCACTTCACGAACCTCTCGCGCATGAACTTCGCCATCGACCGGCAGTTCTATCCGCTCGGTTCCTGCACCATGAAGTACAACCCCCGCGGCGCCCATCGCGCCGCCAGCCTGCCGGGCTTCCTCGGTCGCCATCCGCTGGCGCCCGAGTCCCTGTCCCAGGGCATCCTCAGCGTCTATCACCAGCTGCAGGAGATCCTGACGGCGGTCACGGGCATGCGCGCCGTGTCCCTGGCGCCCATGGCCGGGGCCCAGGGCGAGTTCGCGGGCGTGGCCATGATCCGCGCCTACCACGAGGCCCGCGGCGACCACGAGCGTCGCGAGATCATCGTCCCGGAGGCGGCCCACGGCACGAACCCCGCCACCGCCGTCATGTGCGGCTACGCCGTGCGCGAGGTGAAGGTGGACGCCGACGGCGACGTCGACCTCGAGGACCTGAAGGCGGCGCTCGGGCCCCAGACCGCCGGTCTGATGATGACCAACCCGAGCACCTGCGGCGTCTTCGAGCGGAAGATCGGCGAGATCGCCGACGCCGTGCACGACGCCGGCGGCCTGCTCTACTACGACGGCGCGAACCTGAACGCGATCCTCGGCAAGGTCCGGCCCGGCGACATGGGCTTCGACGTGCTGCACATGAACCTGCACAAGACCTTCGCCACGCCGCACGGCGGCGGCGGTCCCGGGGCGGGCCCCGTGGGCGTGGGCGAGCGCCTCCTGCCCTACCTGCCGACGCCGACGGTGGTGCGCGAGGAGGGGAGCGAGGGCCCCGTGTTCCGCTGGAACGACGGTGCGGACGCGCCGGAGTCCATCGGCCACCTCTCGGCCTTCGCCGGCAACGCCGGCATCCTGGTGCGGGCGCTGGCCTATGCGCTGCTCCTCGGACGCGAGGGCATGGTCCGCGTCGGCGAGTACTCGACGCTGAACGCCAACTACCTGGCGCACCGCCTCGAGGAGGCCGGCTTCGACCTCGCCTACCCGACGCGGCGGGCGAGCCACGAGTTCATCCTCACCTTCGCGGCGCTCGAGAAGGCCTGCGGCGTGAAC
>JAZBPF010000215.1:0-2512 GCA_036351515.1 Pseudomonadales bacterium
CGTGATCGAGGGCACCGTCCCCTCCCTCGCGTCCATGCCCGAGGGCTGCCGCTTCGCCGGCCGCTGCCCCTGGCGGACGGAGCGGTGCACGCGGGAAGTTCCCGCCCTGCGGACGATCGCGCCGAACCAGGCGGTCGCCTGCCATCACGCCGAGGCGATCGCCGGGGAGCCCTGGCGATGAGCGGCCCGCTGCTCGAGGTGCGAGACCTGAAGGTCCACTTCCCGGTCCGCGGCGGCCTGCTGCTCCGGGCCCGGGCCTGGAACCGGGCCGTGGACGGAGTGGATCTCGAACTGCACGCGCAGGAGACGCTCGGCCTCGTCGGGGAATCCGGCTGCGGCAAGTCGACGCTCGGCAAGGCGCTGCTGCGGCTCCTCGAGCCCACGGCGGGGTCGATCCGCTTCGGCGGCGAGGAGCTGACGACGCTCTCCGGGCGCGCCATGAAGCCCCTGCGACCGCGGATCCAGATGGTGTTCCAGGACCCGGCGGACTCGCTCAATCCGCGGCACCGGGTACGGGAGATCCTCGAGGAGCCGCTCCTGATCCACCGGCGCGGCGATGCCGCCGAGCGGACCCGGCGCGTGCGCCGCCTCCTCGACCTCGTGGGGCTGCCCGCGGACGCCGCGGACCGCTATCCCTTCGAGTTCTCGGGTGGCCAGCGCCAGCGCATCGGCATCGCCCGGGCCGTGGCCCTCGATCCGGAACTCGTGGTCTGCGACGAGCCCGTCTCGGCCCTGGACGTCTCGATCCAGAGCCAAATCCTGAACCTGCTCCTGGACCTGCAGGAGGAGCTGGGCCTCGCCTACCTGTTCGTGGCCCACGACCTGGCGGTGGTGAAGCACGTCTCCGACCGGATCGCGGTCATGTACCTCGGGCGCATCGTGGAGACCGGCCACGCGGAGCCGCTCTACGGCCGGCCGGCCCACCCCTACACGCGGGCGCTGCTGGAAGCCGTGCCGGTTCCGGAGGTCCCGGACCCGACGCGGCCCCTCGAGCGGCGCATCCTCGCCGGAGAGGTGCCCTCACCGGTGGCCCCGCCCGCGGGCTGCGCCTTTCACACGCGCTGTCCGCACGCCGAGGCGCGGTGTCGGCAGGAGCGTCCGGAACTGCGGGAGATCGGTCGGCACGAGGGCGTCCCGCACCGGGTGGCCTGTCACTTCGATCTCTGAGGAAGGATCCGGGGGGGCGTTCGCGAGCGGGGAACGGCATGGGCCGGCGCCAGGGCCGGCCCGGAAGCGCACGGCGCCGGCCGGGGGCCGGCGCCGCTCGGGTTCACGGCGTATGGAGCTGGTAGCCGCGATCGCGCATGCAGGTCTCGTAGGCGGCCACGGAGCCGGCTCCCTGCCCGCAGGTCGAGTTGTTGTCGTAGAAGTTCACCTTCGCGACCCGGTCCGTCGGGACCCATTCGTGGGTCGCGTCCGTGATGCCCGCGTAGGGATCGTTCGAAGCGCAGCCGGTAGCCAGTCCCGCCGCCAGCGCGATCCCTGCGAGCCCGATCATCTTCTGCTTCATGACGGCACCTCCTTCGCAAGGGGTCCGTGGAAGCCACCTGGTTCCGGGAACCACGAGACTTTAGGAACCACGAACCTACGGAAGGAACAATGGACCTAGAGCTAGGATCATGCAACCTGTTTCAGAGAAAGATGACATGAATGTGACATTTCGGAGACGTGTTCATGACAGACCCGTGATCGCCACCCGGTCCATTTTTCTTCTTTCTGGTCAGAGAGTTACGAGGAAGGCAGGAACACCGGCGGACGCGGGCGGGCGTTCTCCGGGATCCGGAGTGTCATGAATGCGGGATGACGAACGGTGAGCCCCGAGGCGCGAACGGAGGCCCCGGAATCGAGAGAACGCGTCCGGGAGGGCGTGCGGGGCGCACCGCCGCAGGGGCACGTAAAGGCGTTTCGGCGTGGAAACGGTCGGGCGTGGCCCGACCGGGGTCAGTCCTGGAACTTGTGGCGCAGCGTGTACCAGCTCGGGTAGGGGATCTTCCGGGGGTTCTTCTTTGCGGTCCAGAAGCGGACGACGCGACCGTCGGAGAGGCGCAGCGCCCTGGCGACGTCCTTGTTGGAGAGGCCCTTCACGTCCATCCAGGCACGCAGGTCCCGCGCCGTGGGCGGCCAGTCGGCCATGGCCCGGACCGCCCGGGCCTCCTTGTCGAGCTTCTCGTCCTCCTCCGGCAGCGGCGCCGCGGCGTCGAGCTCGAGCGCCTTGACGAGGGCCTTGTCCTTCTTCTTCGCCAACGGTGCGATTCCCACCGGTTCGCTGTTGCGGCGAGAGGATAGAGCACCGCCCGGACCCGGGCCAGCACCGCCCCCTCGTCAGGGCGTCGGGAGGAGCTCCCGGTCGGCGACGATCAGGCCGTTCTCGTCCCCGTAGACGAACATGCCCGGCGCGATGGTGACGCCCGGGAACTGGACGGCGACGTCCAGCTCGCCGACGCCGCGCTTCACGCTGCGTCGCGGATGCGCCCCCAGGGCCTGCACGCCGAGGTCGATCCCGCGGAGCACC
>JAZBPF010000216.1:0-3888 GCA_036351515.1 Pseudomonadales bacterium
CGGGCCCCGGCGACCTCGACGAGGTCATCGGCGGCCGGGAGGATCCGGTGCGCTTCTGGCTCGAGGATCCGGACGGGGTCGTCACCGCCGACGTCACCCTGCCGGGCGGCACGCCCCACGGCCGGAACCTCACGTTCTCCCTCGGGCGCCCGGGCCTGTGGATCCTGCGCACGGTCACCGGCGCGGAGCCCCTCTTCGGCGACGCCACGGAAGCCCGCAACGACGACGACAACGCCTGGCGCCTGGAGACGTCCGACGGGGTCCGGATCGAGGGCTTCGAGGCCTCGCTCCAGCACGACGGCGGGGGCCGCCAGGACGTGGACTTCCGCTTCGCCGTGCTCGTGGATCCTTCCGTCTCGGCGCTCCGGCTGCGCAACTTCGACGCCGACAACGGGGCGTCCATCGTCTACCGCCGGCCCGACGGCAGCGCCGTCACCGGCAGCGTCTCCCGCGACGGTCGCTGGAACGGCAGCGCCGGCGTCGACACGGGAGAGGACGTGCTCGCGGGGCTCGGCAACGGCGCCGTGGGCCTCTGGACCCTCGAGGTGAACCGCTGGACCCCGAACAACCAGCTGATCCTCGAGGTCCGGGACCAGGACGGGCGCCTGCTTCCGATCACCGACGGGCCGGCGGACGACCTGCTCACGGTCCTGGGCGGCTGGTCCTTCGGGGCCGACGGCGAACGCACGACCCGGACGGGGGTCGCCGCCCTGCATCCGCTGCGCGTGGAGAACGGCTTCTCCGTGGCGGACCGGGTGAACCTCTCCGCCGCAGGCACGGCATCGGGCTGGGAGGCGGTCTTCGTGGACACGGCGGGCACGCCGCTGACGGACACGGACGGCGACGGCCGCCCGGACACGGGCGTGCTCGCCCCGGGCGCGGCCCTGGACCTCGCCCTGCGCATGACGCCCGCCGCCGGCGCCGCCAACGAGGACGCGACGGTGGTCACGGCGGAGTCCGTGCTCGCCGCGGGCCTCGGCCGGGCGCCGGCGACGCGCACCGCGACGCTCCTCACCCGCGTACCCCAGCTCGTGATCGACAAGACGGCGACGACGCTCTCGGATCCCGTCTCCGGCACGCTCGCGCCGAAGGCCGTGCCCGGCGCGGAGATCGGCTACCGGCTCACGGTCTCGAACGTCTCCGGCGAGCGCCCGGACGCGGGCTCCGTGCTGGTCACGGACCGGGTGCCGGCGGGCACGCGCCTGTTCCTCGGCGACCTCGACGGTCCGGGCTCCGGGCCCGTGCGCTTCGAGGACGGAACCGGGGCCGACCGGAGCGGTCTCTCCTACGCCTTCGACGGCCTCGCGGCCTCCGGTGACGACCTGTCGTTCTCCTGCGACGGCGGCCTGTCCTGGGAGGCGCCGGGCTGCCCCGGGGTTCCCGACGCGGACGGCTACGGCCCCTCCGTGACCCATCTGCGGGTCGCGCCGCAGGGCCGCATGCGCCGCGCGACCGGGGCCCGGGTGCCGACCTTCACGCTGGAGTTCCGCGTCCGCGTCGAGTGACGCTGGCGAGCTCCGCCCCCATTGCGCACACTGGGGGCATCCGACCTCCGGGAACGCCCCATGCGCTCGTCGAAGCCCGTGCTCCTGCTCCTCGCCGCGCTGCTCACCGGCTGTCTCGGCGGGCCCCCGCTGCGCACCGGCAGCGAGTGCACGGCGCCGGAGCGGGTGGACGAGTGGCGCACCTTCGCCTGGATCGGCACGCCCGCCTCCCGGCGCGAGGCCACGGCGCTGCCGCCGGAGACCGTCGAGTACCTCGAGGCGGCGCTCGTGGACGCGGTGCAGGAGCAGGGCCTGCGCCTCGCCCCGCCGGAGCGCGCGGACCTGCTCCTCGGCTATCGCCTGACCACCACGGAGTTCGCGGACCCGCGCACGGACGTGGAAGCGGACTGGGGCTGCTGGGGCCGCGAGGAACCCGCCCCCGACGCCCCCCGGAGCTACACGGAGGCCGCGCTCGCGGTGGAGATGCTCGAGCGCAGCAGCGGCTCCGTGGTCTGGCGCGGCTGGGCCACGAAGGAACTCACCCTCGACGACCGCATGGATCCCGTGGGGTTGGCGCGGCGGGCCGCCGACGCCGTCCTCGACGGCTGGCCGCGCTGACGGTGGCGGTCGGCGCCGGGCGGGCCGCGCTCGCGGCGCTGACGCTGCTCGTCGCCGCGGCCGGGGCGGAGGCCCGGGAAGAAGCGGCCTGCACCGATCTCGAACACGCCGCGGCGCTCCGCGGCGGCGGTCTCGAGCGGCTTCCCGCCGGCTCCGCGCCGCCCCTGCCCGGGACGCCCCGGATCGGCGCCATCGAGGTGCGCCGGCTGCCGATCTTCGACACGGACGAGCCCGAGGAGGACCGCCCGCTCTACCGCCTCGCCAATCGCCTGCACGTCACCACCCGCGAACAGGCGGTCCGCGAGCTCCTGCCCTTCGCGACCGGCGACGCCTACGACTGGAACCGGCTCCGGGAGGGCGAGCGCCTCCTGCGGACCCGCGACTGGGCCTACGACGCCCGGGTGCTGCCCCTGCGTCGCTGCGGGGACGTCGTCGACGTCATGGTGGTCACCCGGGACGTGTGGTCCATCGTGCCCACGGGCGACATCAACCGCTCCGGGGGCGAGTCGAGCATCGCCCTCGGCATGAAGGACGTGAACCTCCTCGGCCGCGGCGAGACCCTCGGGCTCTACTACTCCGACGGCGTCGACCGGGCCGGCGTGGCCGGCTTCTACGTCGACCCCTTCGTCGGGGGCACCCCCTGGTACCTGCGCGTGGACGGCGGCGTGAACGACGACGGCGCGCGCTACGGCGTGAACCTCCAGCGCCCCTACCGCTCCTTCGACGACCGGCGCAGTCAGGGCGTCGTGGTGGCCGTGGACGAGCGGGTCCAGCCCCTGTTCACGACCGGCTTCCGGTCCGCGGAGTTCGACTACCGCTCCGTGTCGGCGAACGCCTTCCTCTCCCGTTCCACGGGCGTGCAGGACGGCGTGGTGCATCGCTGGCGGGTAGGCCTCGCCCACGAGGAGCACGCCTTCGACCGCGCGGACACGGCCCTGCAGCCGGCCACGCTGCCCGAGGACCGGCGCTTCTCCTGGGTCTATGCGGGCTACGAGTTCATCGAGGAACGCTGGGACGCCTCCGTGAACCTGAACTTCGTCCAGCTCACGGAGGACGTGTTCCTCGGCCGGCGCTTCGCCGCCACCCTCGGCGTCGCCCCGGACGCCCTCGGCGCGGACGCGGGGCGCGTGGTCTACGACCTCGACTACCGGGACGCGGCGCGGGACGGCCGCTGGCTCGTTTCCTGGAACCTCGGCGTCGACGGCACCGTGCGCTTCGACACGGAGGACGCGGAGAACCTCGTGGCCGCGACCGGCGCCCAGGCCTTCCATCGGCACAGTCCCGCCTTCGGCTTCTTCGCCGGCCTCGACTTCACCTGGACGCGCAACCTCACGGGCGAGCGGCAGCTGCTCCTCGGCGGCGACAACGGCCTGCGCGGCTATCCCCAGCGCTTCCAGGAGGGGGATCGGCGCCTGCGCCTGCGCCTGGAGGAGCGCTGGTTCTCGGACCTGCACCCCTTCCAGCTGGTCCGCCTCGGTGGCGCCGTGTTCGTGGACGCGGGCCGCGCCTGGTTCGACGACGACCCCGACGACGAGACCTCGGGCTGGCTCGCGAACGTGGGCTTCGGGCTGCGCCTGACCTCGGACCGGGTCCCGACCGACTCGCTGCTCCACCTCGACTTCGCCACGCCCCTGCGCCGGGGCGGCCCGGACGTGGACGAGTGGCTGATCTCCGTGACGATGAAGGAATCGTTCTAGGCGGCGCGCCGGATCGGCGATGACGGTCCGTCGTCGGCGACGAGGGGCTCTGGCGTCGGCCGCGCCCGCGCCCTAGCCTTGGCTGCGCA
>JAZBPF010000217.1:0-2208 GCA_036351515.1 Pseudomonadales bacterium
AGGGGGTGTCGACACGCCTTGGTGGGAGCCCGCTTCAGCCGCTCCGGCGGGCCGGGCGACTCCCCCTCCGGACCGCCTTAGGAAGTCCCGATCACGGGCACCCAGTACAGAACGTCCCACAGCAGCAGCCCCAGGAATGCCGGGACCGCGATCGCATGCAGCCACGGGTTCCTCGACACGCCGAGGGTCACGAAGCCCACGACCATGAGGGCCGCCGAGACGTTGTCGAGGGAGACGAGGTCCGAACCGAAGGCGAGCGGGCGGAACAGCGTCGAGGAAGTCGCGGCGAGCACGGCGAGCCACCAGACCGGGCGCATGGGTCCGAAGTAGTACGCGCGGAAGTCGCTCCCGCGAACCGGGTCGGGAAAGAGCAGGTGGGCGATGAGGTACATGCTCGCGGGCGGCACGAGCATGAACAGGAGGCTCGAGAACCCCCACTGCGAGAGCTCGCGCAGCTGCCAGAGCTCCCACCAGTTCTGGACGAGGGCGAGGAGCACGAGCGCCACGAGGCAGGAGTGGACCCAGTAGGCGCCGCTGGCGTCCCGGAAGCGGATCTGCCGGGCGATCCCGCTCAGGGCCTCGGTGACGCCGAGGCCGACGATGATCGAGACGAACACCATCAGGAACTCGAAGAGGCTCATGCCTCGTCCCCCGTCCCGGTCCGTGGCCGCATCAGCCGGCGGGGTCCGGGCCGGCGATGAGTGCCTTGCGCATGCGGATGACCACGTTGGGGGAGCCGTTCGCCCCGGCATGGACCTCGCGATCGACTTCCACGTAGCCCCGGGCGCGATAGAGCGTCTCGCCCGCGAGCGTCGAGCCGAGCTCGATGGTGCGGAAGCCCGCGGCGCGGGCGGCCGCCTCGCCGAGCTCGAGAAGCAGGGTACCGATGCCGCGGCGGACCCACCGCGGATGGGTGTACATGGCGCGGATCCGGGCGGCTTCCGTCGCTGGATCGGAGAGGGCGTCGTCGCGGCCGGCCGTGTGGTCACCGCCGTAGAGCGTGCGGCGCCTGCCCCAGCCGCCGCAGCCGACGAGTTCCGTGCCCGCGTAGACGAGGAAGTAGGTGCCGTCCTGCAGGAGCGTGCGGTCCACGCCCATGGTCTCCCGCGCGGCGGCGATCTCCTCCGCGGAGAGGAAGGCGCGCATGTTCTCCTCGATGGCCGCGGACATCAGCGCCTCGATGGCGGGGAGGTCCTCGGTCGTTGCGAGGCGGTGGGTGAAGGGGGAGGCAGCGGAGTCCGTGGTCATCGTCGATCGGATTCGCGAGGTGCGGTGGGTCCGAGGAGCGTGCGGGGTCGGAGAGGGTGGGACAAGGGGGGCGACGGGGACTGCGGCGGTGGGCTCGAGGAGGCTTCAGGGGGGGATGGGCGGGGCGATCGGGCTTTGTCGCCGCTGAAGCTGGCTCCCACAGTGGGAGTGTCGACACCCTCGTTGTGGGAGCCAGCTTCAGCCGCTCCGGCGGGCCGGGCGACTATCTACGTCCGCACGCTCCTCCCCCTCCACCCGCCACCACAACGGCCCCGCCGCCAGCAGCAGCACCCCCACGTTGAACCCCGCGTTCCAGGGCGTGCCCGAGGCGATCGAGCCCGCGCTGTCGAGGAGGAACCAGGCGAGGAGCCCGGCGAGCACGGTGCGGCGCACGGCCTCCGGCGCCACGTCGAAGACCCAGGCGCGCAGGCAGCCGATCATGACGCCCCAGCCGAGCAGGAATCCGCCCGTGAGGGCCGAGAGGAAGCGGGTCGTCGCTGCGTCGTAGGCGCGGTGCTGGTCGCCGGGGCCGCTCAGGAGCTCGAGGGTCCAGCGTGCCGGGGCCGCCGTGGGTTCGAAGGCGCCGAGCGCGAAGACGGGGCCGAAGCTGCCGACGACGATGGCGGTGACGAGGAGCCAGGTGCGGTGGGTGCGGAGCGGCATCCGGGGTTGGGCTCTCCGAAAACGTAGCGACTGCTACGTAGTGTGGTTGTAGCGACTGCTACAGTCAATGCGGAGGGGGTCGCCGCTGAAGCTGGCTCCCACAGGGCGGCTTCGACACCCCGGGCGACGAGCCGACCCGCACCCGTGCGCCGACCCGAATCCTCTCGTAGTCTCCGCAGTCGGGCCGGAACCCCGGGGAGCGTTCCTGCCTGCGATCGATCGCGATCGCGCGATGAACGAGCGGAGGGAGGGGTTCCATGAGCGACGTGTCGGCGCGCCCGATCGCGGGCGGTGCAC
>JAZBPF010000218.1:0-6538 GCA_036351515.1 Pseudomonadales bacterium
GCGGAATCCGGGTCCACGGCCCAGGGCCGGACGCCCGCCGGGGCGCGGTCTCCCGCTTCCGCGAGGGCCGCGACGTCGCAGTCCTCGCAGTACTCGCCGCCGTGGTCCGCGAGGGCCGGGGCGGTGGCGGCCCAGAGCGTGGTCGACGCGCCCTGGGTCGGGGTCTTGAAGGCGGCCCGGGCCGCGGCGGAGGGTTCGCCGTGCTCGTCGACCCAACCGAGGGCCGCCATCTCTTCCGTCGCGAGATGGCGCTGCAGAGGCGTGAAGATGCCGCCGGGATGCACCGAGAACGCGCGACCGCTCGCCGGGCGCAGCCGTGCGTCCAGGCCGACGGCGAAGAGCGCGTTCGCCGTCTTCGCCTGCCCGTAGGCCAGCCACTTGTCGTAGGGCTCGCGCTCGAAGTGCGGATCGTCCCAGCGCACGTCCGAGAGCCGATGGCCGATGGAGCTGAGCGCCACGACCCGCGGCGCCTCGGCCGCCTCGAGGCATGGCAGCAGCGCCTTCGCGAGCGCGAAGTGGCCGAGATGGTTGACGCCGAACTGCGCCTCCCAGCCGGGGCCCACGCGGGTCTCGGGGCAGGCCATGATGCCCGCGTTGTTGATCAGCAGGTCCAGACGATCGTGGTCCTCGCCGTAGCGTTCGGCGAAGGCCCGGACGCTGGCGAGGTCCCCGAGGTCCATGGTCTCGAGGCGGACCCCATCGATGCCGCCCAGGGCCGCGCGGGCCTTCTCCGGCGAGCGAGCCGGAACCGTGACCGCCACTCCCGCCCCCGCGAGGGCCCGCACGGTCTCGAGACCGATACCGGAATAGCCACCGGTGACGATCGCGTTCCGGCCCCGGAGGTCGATCCCGGCGAGCACCTCCGCCGGCTCCGTGCGGGGACCGAAGCCCGTGCCGAGGGGCGTCTGGCGGGGTGCGTGCATGGAACCTCCGGTGCGGTGCGGGACACGGCCCCGCTTCGAGGGGGAGCCTCGCACGCCGGTCGCGCCGACGCACGCGGCGCGACCGCCTGCCGGGACCGCCGCGTGGGACGCCCGGGAGACGGCGGGTATGCTGGCGGTCCCGTTCCGGTCCCCGCGTCCCGCCCGGAGGTCCCATGACCCAGTCCCGCGCGCTCCCGATCCTCCTGGCCCTGCTGGCGACGCCGCTGCTCGCGGCCGCCGAGGAGCGGCCGCCCATGAGCTTCTTCGTCACGAGCGACGGCCCCGGAAACGGAGGCGATCTCGGCGGCCTCGCCGGCGCGGACGCGCTCTGCCAGCGCCTCGCGGCCGCCGCGGGGCGGGGCGACGCCACCTGGCGCGCCTACCTGAGCCAGGCGGAGACGGAGACCCTTCCGCGCGTGGACGCCCGCGACCGCATCGGCGCGGGCCCCTGGCACAACGCCGAGGGCGTCCTCATCGCCGCGAACCTCGCCGACCTCCACGAGGACCGGAACAACGTGCGCAAGTACACGGCCCTGAACGAGCGCGGCGAGGAGGTGAACGGGCGCGGCGACGCGCCGAACCGGCACGACATCCTCACGGGCTCGGACTCCCTGGGGCGCCTCCACGACCCCGACCCCGCGGTCTCCACCTGCGACAACTGGACGAGTTCGAGCGACGCGCACAGCGCCCGCATCGGCCACCACGACCGCCTCGGGGGCGCGAACGCGTCCTGGAATTCCGTGCACGACGCCCGCGGCTGCAGCCAGCCCTCGCTCGTCGCGACCGGAGGAGACGGCCTGCTGTACTGTTTCGCCGCCGACTGACGCCCGCGGTCCCCGCAGTCCCCGAACGACGCACGGGAAGGAGAACGCCCCTCGTGATCTGTCCGCACGCCACTCCGCCCGCGCGAGGCGCGGGCGCCCGGTCGGGTGCCCGGTCGGGTGCCCGGAGTCGCTTCCACCCGCCGATCCTGCTGCTCCTTCTCGCACTGCTCGCGGGAACCGTGCACGGCGAGCCGGCCCTGCCGCCGCTGCCCGAGGCGGGGGAGAGCCCTCGCGCCTTCCGCGTCGCCGTCGCCGGGGAGGACGCGACGTCCTTCGCCGGCGAATCGCTGCGGGAACTGGAACTGCGACTCGCGCCCATGCGCCTCGCGGAACTGGAAGGCCGCTCCGATTCGGCGCTGGACTACCTCCAACGGGTCGCCGATGCCCTGACGCGCGTCCTCGTCGAGCTGCAGCGCCGCGCCCCGGATGCCGCGCCGGACGAGGCGCTGCTGCGGCGCGCGGACCTGCTGGAAGCCTTCAAGCAGGACCTCGTGCGCCGGACGAACGTCCTCCTCGGGGCCGCGGAGGCCAAGGGAGCGGACCGGAGCGAGGCCCGGCGCTACGTGTCCGTGGTCGCCGCCCTGGAGGTCCCCGAAGTCCGAGCGGGCGACGGCTCCGGCCCGTCTGCCGAGCAGCTCGCCCAGCGCGCGATCCGCGAGGTCCGGGAGGACCCGCCCGTGCACGAGCGCGACGAACCCTGGAACGTGCCCGTGAGCGAGCTCGTGCTGGAACTGCAGCCGCTGCAGCGCGAGGCGCTCACGGAACGGATCCAGGCGTGGATGAACCTGCTCCAGCGGGAGATCCGCGAGCGCGTGCGCATCGACATCGCCCTGCAGAAGACCGAGGGAATCGAGGAACGCGCGGTGCTCGCCGAGCTCGCGAACGCGCAGCAGAGCCGGATCCAGGCCATCGTCCAGCGGGCCCAGGAGGCCATCCGCGTGCTCGCCGCCCGCGGCGGCGACACCAAGGAGTACGCCGACTACATCGCGAACGCCACGGGCCAGCGCATCGACGTCACGGACCCGACGATCTTCTACGCCCAGGCGCGCGCCTGGCTGCTCAGCCCCGACGGCGGCATCGCCCTCGCGCTGAAGCTCGCCGAATTCGTCGCCGTCCTGTTCGCCTTCTGGATCCTGGCCCGGGTGCTGGGCGCGATCGCCAGCGCCGCGCTGGATCGGCTCCGCGCCAGCTCCGCGCTGCTGCGGGCCTTCCTCGTGGGCGGAATCCGGCGCGTGGTCCTGCTCATCGGGGTGCTGGTGGCGATCAGCGCCCTCGGCGTGGACATCACGCCGCTCGCCGCCGCCATCGGCGCCGCCGGCCTCGTCGTCGGTCTCGCCCTGCAGGGCACGCTGTCGAACTTCGCGAGCGGCATCCTGATCCTGATCTACCGCCCCTTCGACGTGGGCGACGTGATCCAGGCGGGTGGCGTGTTCGGGAAGGTGGACGCCCTGAACCTGGTCTCCACGCGCATCCTGACCTTCGACAACCAGGTGAACATGGTTCCGAACAACACCATCTGGAACAACGTGATCACCAACGCCACGGCCCTGCCCACGCGGCGCGTCGATCTCACCTTCGGCATCGCCTACTCCGACGACATGAATCGCGCGCAGCGGATCATCGAGGAGGCCGTGGCCGCCCACGAGAAGGTCCTCGAGACGCCCGCGCCGACGATCAAGGTGAACTCCCTCGGGGACAACTCCGTGAACTTCATCGTCCGACCCTGGAGCCGCACCGCGGACTACTGGGACGTGTACTGGGACCTCACGCGGACCATCAAGGAGCGCTTCGACGCGGAAGGCGTCAACATCCCCTTCCCGCAGCGCGACCTGCACCTCTCGGGACCCATCGAGGTGGTCATGCGCGCCGGCACGGGGGGCGCCGCGCCGTCGGCCCCGGCCGCTGCACGTCCGACCGGCACCGGCACCGCGAACGCCGAACCCGGCCCACCCGCGGAGGAGGACGATCCGGGCGAAGCACGTTGAACCCGGTGCCGGCCCGTCGGTCGCCGGTGCGGGCCCGGCCGGGGCGGCGAAGGCGAGGAGGACCGGCGGCACGGTCGTCCCGCGAACGATCGCTCGCCTCGCCGCCTCTCCCCGTCCGCCGTCCCCGGGCACCATGGAGCGGTGCCCGCTGCCCCCGACGACGTCCCTTGCGCACTTCCGGGAGCTCGGGGAGCATCGGCCGAGGAGAGGAGACGCGATGGACGGGATCCACGACCTCGGCGGCCGCGAGGGCTTCGGGCCGGTGACGCGGGAGGCGGACGAGCCGACCTTCCACGAGCGGTGGGAAGCCGCGGTGTTCGCGATGATGTTCGCCGCGACCCGTGCCGGCGCCACGGGCAACGCCGACCGCTTCCGCCACGCCATCGAGCGCATCGACCCGCGCGCCTACCTCGACCACGGCTACTACGGCCGCTGGCTCGGGGGCATCGAGACGCTCCTCGTCGAGGCGGGCCTCCTGGACCGGGCGGCGCTCGACGCGCGGGCGCGGGAACGGGGGGCCGGCGCCGACGACCTCGTGGCGGCGCGACCCGCCCCGGTGCCGGATCGACCCGCGCCCCCGGGGGACGAGAGCAGCCGTCGCCCGCTCGCGGCCCCGGCGCGCTTCGAGGTCGGGGACCCGGTGCGCACGACGCGGCACGGGCATTCCGGGCACACCCGCCTGCCCGCCTACGCCCGGGGCTGCCGCGGCACGGTGACGGCCGTGCACGGGGGCTGGGTCTATCCCGACGAGAACGCCCACCGCGGCGGCGGTCCGGCGCGCGCGCTCTACACCGTGGCCTTCGCCGCCCGCGAGCTCTTCGGACCCGACGCGGACCCGGCCGCAGAGGTGCGCCTCGACCTCTTCGAGCCCTACCTGGAGGCCCCGTGAGCGACCACGATCACCGACACGACCCGTCCGAGCCGGCGATCCGCGCCGAGGCCCTGGAAGCGCTCCTGGTGGAGCAGGGGCTCCTGGATCCATCGACCGTGGACGAGGTGATCGCCCGCTACGCGGAGCGCGTGGGACCGCTGAACGGGGCCCGCGCCGTGGCCCGGGCCTGGGTCGATCCCGCCTACCGGGAACGGCTCCTCGCGGACGGCACCGCCGCGGCGGCCGAACTCGGCATCACCGGTGGGCCCGGTGGCCAGATGGAGAAGCTCGTGGTCGTGGAGAACACGGAGGCCGTGCACAACGTCGTCGTGTGCACGCTCTGTTCCTGCTATCCCTGGGCCATGCTCGGCCTGCCGCCCCGCTGGTACAAGGATCCGGCCTACCGCTCGCGGATCGTGCGCGAGCCGCGCGCCGTGCTCGCGGAGTTCGGCCTGACCCTCGATCCGGCGACCAGCGTGCGCGTCTGGGACTCCAGCGCGGAGATCCGCTACCTCGTGCTGCCGCAGCGCCCCGCCGGCAGCGACGACCTCGACGAGGCCGCGCTCGCCGCCCTCGTGGACCGCGAGGCCATGATCGGCGTCGCCCGGGTCCCCGCCCCGGCGTCGACGCCGTGAGCGGCGCGCGGCCGGACGTCGAGCAGCACCTCACGGGCCCCGCCGCCCCGCCGACCGCCAACGGCGAGCTCCTCTTCGAGGCGCCCTGGGAGGCGCGCGTCTTCGGCATGGCCCACGCGCTCTGCGACGCGGGCCTGTTCCGCTGGGCCGACTTCCAGGCGGCACTCATCGCGGAGATCGCGCGCTGGGAACGGGACGGGGCGGACGCGGGCGAAGCCTACCGCTACTACGAACGCTTCCAGGCCGCCCTGGAGACCCTGCTCGATCGTCTCGGCCCCGCGTCGGGGCCGCAGCTCGCGGCCCGGGCCACCGCGCTGGCCGCGCGCCCCCACGGTCACGACCACCATCACGGCGAACATCACGATCACGACCACTGAGGCGCGGCCCGCATCGGGCGCCGCGCTCGTCACGAAAGGAGACCGCGCCATGTCCCGCTCGCTCCGCCTGCTGCTCCCGATCCTCGCGCTCGTGCTCGCGTCCCCCGGAACGGCGCGTGCGGCCGAGGACGGCCCGGCCCGCTCGACCGGGCCCGTGTTCGAGCGCTGGGGCGCCGTCTACGACGACGTGGTGCCGGACTACGTGCCCCCGGCGGACGCCTACCGGGTGATCTTCGACGTGTGGCAGGGCCCCGAGGAGGCCGACGCGACGAACCCCCGGCTCGAGGGCGTCGCCCGCTTCTTCAACATGCACGCCCGCGCCGGCGTCGATCCGGAGGCCATGCGTCTCGCCGTCGTGCTCCACGGCAGCGCCGGGCGCGCGGTGCTCCGGGACGACGCCTACCGGTCGCGTTTCGAGACGGCGAATCCGGACCGGGAACTGCTCGAGGCCCTCGCCGCGAAGGGCGTGCGCTTCCTGATCTGCGGCCAGTCGGCCATGTCCCGCGGCTACCGCAAGGCCGAGATGCTCGCGCCGGTGCAGGTCTCCCTGTCCGCGAGCTCGGCGATCGTGGGCCTGCAGGCGGAGGGCTACCACCTGCTGCCTTGAGGGCGTCCACGGGATGCCCACCTGCCGCGACGCCCTCCGGACCCCACCGCACGGGAGGGACCCCATGCGCATCGAACGACGGTTCCCGAACCTCGTGGTCGACGATCCGGCCGCGGACCGCGCGGCCCTGGAGGCCCTCTTCGACCTCGAGGTCGCCTTCGAGAGCGAGTGGTACGTGCAGCTGCGCGCGAGCGGCGGGGACCGGGAGCTCGGGCTGCTGCGCCGCGGCGGGCCGGGCGCCCCCGCCTGCGCGTGCGGACCGGCGGGCGGGACCACGGTCACCGTGGTCGTGGAGGACGTCGACGCGCTCGTCGAC
>JAZBPF010000219.1:0-2117 GCA_036351515.1 Pseudomonadales bacterium
GACTACCCGGGCGCCGTGCAGGCCCGCCCGGTCGAGCGCGGCGAGGATCGCCGGGGCGGCGCCGGCGGCGTGTGCCGAGAAACCGGTGGCGTGGACGTGCGCGAGGTCGTCCCCGTAGAGCGGCGGGGGCCGGCTCATGCCGGCTTCCGGCCCAGCTTGCCGGCCAGGCGACCGACCTTCTTCTCGCCCTTGCGCGTCTGCCCGCCGAGCTCGAGGAAGCGGCGCATGTTCGTCTGTGCGCCCTCCGTCCGCAGCAGGCACTGGAAGAGGTAGGCCTCCTCCACGAGGCCCTCCCGGAGTGGACGCTCCGCCGCGTCCACGGATGCCTTCGCCAGCGCCACGGCTTCCGGCGGGAAGGACGCGATGCGGCGGGCGAGGGCCTCGACGAACGGGCCGATCTCGTCGGCCTTGAGGGCGCGGTTGAGATAGCCCCAGGCCTCCGCGGTCTTCGCGTCCAGGTCGTCGCCGCCGAGGATGATCTCCAGCGCGCGCCCCCGGCCCACGAGGCGGGGCAGGCGCTGCGTGCCCGTGCCACCGGGGAGGATGCCGAGGGGCACCTCCATCTGGCAGATCGTGGTCTTCCCCTTCACGCCGAAGCGCAGGTCGCAGGAGAGCGCGAGCTCGCTGCCGCCGCCGCCCACCCGCCCCTCGATCTGGCAGATCGTGACCTTCGGCATCGTGCGGAAGCGCTCGCACATGACGTGGTAGTCGTTCAGCGCCTCGCTGCGCTCGGCCGGGCCCTCCGTGGGGAAGCCGAGGATCGCCTCGACGTCGAAGTGGGCGAGGAAGAAGTCGGGATCGGCGCTCCTCAGGACCACGGCGCGGACCGACTCGTCGGCCTCCACCTCGGCGGCGAAGGCGGCGAGCTCGCCGTAGAGCTCGAGCGTGATCAGGTTGATCGGCGGGTTGTCGATGGTGGCGAAGCAGACGCCCGCGTCGTGGTCGACGCGGATGCGCGCGTAGTCGTAGGCCATGATGCCCCTCCCGTCCCGGTCCGCCGAGTCTACGGCGGCGGAGGGTCGCCGTCAGCGCGGCTTCTCGAGGGTCTCCACGTGCGTGAGCCGGCCGTCCCGGAAACGGAGCAGGCGCCGGAAGCGCTGCGGTCCGAACTCGTAGACCCATTCCTCGGCGACGACGGGAAGCCCGAGGTACTCGTACTCGCCGGGCAGCCCGCCGAGGATCGGCCGCCGCGGGAAGATGGCGACGCGTTCGCGGGACGCGGGTTCGCCGCAGGCGTCGAGCACCTCGGCCTTGTGCGCGCCGGGATCGACGATGCCGTCGGGGCAGCGCAGGGCGTACGCCGGCAGCGCGGGCAAGGCGAGGGCGAGGGCCAGGAGGAGGCGACGGGACATCGGCGGACGGCTCCGCGGCGGGCCTTCGGGCATCGTCCGCGACGGTGGGGGGCGGCGCAACGTGGGTGTCCGGGGGCGGACCCACTGCCGGGTCGGGGTGGGTGTCCAGCCGCGGGCAGCGTGGGTGTCCAGTATCCGCCGCGCGGGTACGCACGTTGATGGCCGGGGCAGAGGCCGCGTGGGTGTCCGGAAACCGCCCCGGAGGTTCGGTGGGTGTCCAGAGCCTGCGACAGACCGACAGACCGGATCGGGATGGGTGTCCAATGACCGGTGCTCCGGTGGGTGTCCAAAGTCGGGGAGTCGGGGTGTCCAGGGCCCGGAGCTCGATGGGTGTCCAGCCGCGGGCGCGCGGGCGTGGGCAGCGTGGGTGTCCAGTATCCGCCGCGCGGGTACGCGCGTTGATGGCCGGAGCAGAGGCCGCGTGGGTGTCCGGAAACCGCCCCGGTAGTTCGGTGGGTGTCCAGAGTCCGGCCGGTGTCCAATGCCCGGCGAGCGTCGGGGCGGCTTCGGGCCAGCTGGGTGTCCAGGAACGCGGGCGCGGGCGCGGCGCGCCAGTGGGTGTCCAGCGCGGGAAGGCGGGCGTCCGCTCAGGAGGTGCCGAGAACCTGCTCGATCCGGTCGCGGTAGGTGCGGCTCATCTTCAGACAAGCGCCGCCGTCCAGGGACAGGAAGAACTCGCCGTTGATGTGGTTGCGCACCTTCACGACCCGGGCGACGTTCACGAGCGTCGAGCGGTGGATGCGCACGAAGCGGTCGGGGTCGAGC
>JAZBPF010000220.1:0-24440 GCA_036351515.1 Pseudomonadales bacterium
AGGAAGCCCGCCACCACGACGGTCCCGAGGACGATGCGGCGCCGGAGCGCGCGGTGCTGACTGGCGAGGGGCGAGTCGGAGGCCATGGGGATCTCCGCCGGGGCGGGAGCAGGACCGGGAGCCTGCCGGCCGCCCGGCCCCGGATCAAGCCCGCGCCGCTTCCACCTCGGTCTTCTCCTCCTCCCGCGCCGCCTCCCCGAGGGAGCGCACGGCCTCGGGGGCGTTGCGGTCCGGCAGGCGCATGGCCCAGGCGCAGAGCGCGGCCAGGACGTAGAGGCCGAGGAAGAGCTGGAACGCCAGGCGGTAGTCCCCGTACACGTCGAAGATCCAGCCCGCGAAGGGCAGTCCCGCGACCTGCAGCGGCATCATGGCCGGGCGCATGAGGCCCATGACCTTGCCGAAGTTCTCCCGCCCGAAGGCGATGCCGGCGATGGCCCCGTGCAGGGGCACCACCCCGCCCATGCCGAAGCCGAAGACCGTGGCGGCGGCGGCGAAGGCGACGTAGCCGTCGAAGGCGAGCATACCCACCTGGCCGAGCAGCTGGCTGCCGATGGCGGCGAGGATCGCCAGGCGCGGGTCGAGCCGGTCGACGATCCAGCCGAAGACCACCTTCCCGAGCACGCCCGCGGCGGCGCCGAAGGAGAGCACGGGCGCCGCCTGGACCACCGTGTAGCCCATGTCCGTGACCCGCGGGACCATGTGCGTGAGCGTCGCGCCCATGACGCAGAAGAGCAGGCCCACGCAGAGGGTGATCATCCAGAAGTTGTGCGTGCGCAGCAGCGCCGCGCTCGACGCCTGCGGCCGCGCCCTCGGCGTGGTCCCGTCCGGGAGCGGCGGGTCGCCGTCCGGGGACTGGCCGAGATCCTCCGGCGAGGACACCACGAAGCGCGCCACCACGGGCAGCACGAAGAGCGCCGTGAAGGCGCCGAAGGTCAGGAAGCCGCCCCGCCAGCCCACGGCGTCGATGAGCCAGGCGGAGATCAGGGGCATGGCGACGCCGGAGAGGGAGATCCCCATGGTCGCGACGCCGAGGGCCATGCCCCGACGGCGGTCGAACCAGTTCGCCACGAGCTTCGCGGTCGCCAGGCCCCCCATGGAGTTCAGGCCGAAGCCCACGAGCGTCGCGAGGATCAGGTAGAACTGCCAGCGCGCCGCGATCCCCGCCAGCAGCAGGAAGCCGGCGCTCATGGACAGGGTCCCGGCGAGGATCACGTACTTGATCGGGTAGCGGTCGAGGGCCCGGCCGATGAAGGGAGCGAGCAGCCCGCCCACGACGTTCACGAGCGTCAGGCCCACGGAGACGTCGAGCCGGGCCCCGCCGAACTCCGCGGCGAGCGCCTTGAAGAACACGCCGTAGGAGTAGAAGAAGAACCCGACGGCGATGAAGTCCACGAAGAACGCCACGGCCACGATGCGCCAGCCGTGGAACGGCGGGCGCTCGGTCTTGCGGGCGGCTGCGGCCTCGGGACTCATGGATCGGGTGCGTTCCGGTGCTGCGGGGACGGCGCGGCGGGCGCGGGCGAGGAACCGGGGACGCGCCGCGCCCCCGGAGGGAGGGAGTTGCCGCGGGGGCTCCCGCGGCGGCGCGGTCTCATTCGCTCCCGGGATTCACCTCGAGGAGCTCGACCTCGAAGACGAGGGCCGAGTTCGGCGGAATCCGGTCTCCGGCGCCCCGCTCGCCGTAGGCGAGCTCCGGCGGCAGCCAGAGCCGCCACTTGTCGCCGACCTGCATGAGCTGGAGCGCTTCCTGCCAGCCGGGGATGACCTGATCCACGCCGAAGGTGGCGGGCTCGCCGCGCTCCACGGAGCTGTCGAAGACGGTGCCGTCGGCAAGGCGCCCGGTGTAGTGGGTGACCACCGTGTCCGAGGCCTCCGGCGACGCCCCGTCGCCCTCCTCCAGCACCTCGTACTGGAGCCCGGATTCGGTGACGGTCACCCCTTCGCGGCCGGCGTTCTCCTCGAGGAAGCCACGGGCGTCGGCGAGGGCCTGCTCGGCCTGGGCCTCGGCCTGCTCCATGCGCCGGGCCATGATCTCGTCCCGGGCGGAGGCGAGCACCTCGTCCGTGACCACGGAGTCGCGCGCCGCCACGGCGTCGGCGACGCCGGCCTCGAAGCTCGCCCCGTCGAAGTCCTCGGCGAGCTGGTCGCGCAGGCTCTCGACGGTGTTGTAGCCGAGGCCGTAGCTCACGCGACCGGCGGCGTTCTCGGCGGGCCCCGCCGGGGTCGCCTCCTCCGGGCCGCCGGCGGGCGGGGTGCAGGCGGCGAGGCCGAGGACGAGCACGGCCGCGGTGGGAACGAGGCCACCGATCTGCATGGGACGCATGGAGACTCCACTGGTCGGGGGGTCCGCCCGCCGGACCATGGAGGCACGGCCGGGGCCGGCGGCCCGGGGGGTGACTGGGAGTCCGCGGAGCGCCTTCGTGCCGGGTGCGGCACGGGACTCCGGGGACCCGGAGGCGCCCACGGGGGCCGGTTGCGTGCCCGTGACGCCGGTGCCTACTATACCGAGGCATCCCCCGCCTTCCACCCGGCACGAGGAGGACGGGGCCGCGGGGTACGATCCCGGGCTCCGCCACGGGCAGCTCCGCCCGCGACACCGGTGCCGGGAACCACGCGGCCGCCGGCCGGTCTCCCGAAGGAGACGCTGCCGGCGGGAGATCCGACCCGCGCGCCATCCGCGGCGCCGGGCGAGCCCCCGCACGGGCGCCGCGGCGCACGCGACGGATTCCGTCGCGGCCCGCAACGGCAAGAGGTCGCACCATGAAGCCAACGGCGTTCCTCGCACGACTTCCGCTACCGGCCCTGCTCCTGTGGGCCACGGCCGCGGTCGCCCTGCCCGAGCACGGCGAGCTCGAGACCCTCGAACCGCTGGACGTCCATCCCCGCACGAGCCTCAACGTCGTCGAGCAGCTCGCCCGGCATCACTACGTGCGCCGGCGCGTGGACGACGACCTCTCGAGCGACGTCTTCGACCGCTACCTCGAGATGCTCGACCCGCAGCGGGCCTACTTCCTCGCGGAGGACGTGGCGGAGTTCGAGAAGTACCGCTACGTGCTCGACGACGCCCTGCGCAAGGGCGACCTCGAGCCGGCCTTCGAACTGTTCAACGCCTATCAGACGCTGCTCGTGGATCGCCTCGAGTACACGATCGGCCTCCTCGAGGCCGGCATCGAGGACTGGGACTTCTCCGTCGACGAGTCCCTCGAGACGGACCGGAGCGACGCCCCGTGGCTCGCCACCGCCGAGGCCCGCGACGACCTCTGGCGCCGGCGCCTGAAGGCGGCGGCCCTCGGCATGCGGCTGAACGAGAAGCCCATGGACGAGATCGCCGAGGTGCTGGAGAAGCGCTACCGGAACCGGCTGCACCGCGCCTACCAGACGCAGTCGGAGGACGCGTTCCAGCTCTACATGAACGCCGTGGCCAATTCCTACGATCCCCACACCCAGTACTTCTCGCCGCGCACGAGCGAGAACTTCAACATCAACATGAGCCTGTCCCTCGAGGGCATCGGCGCCGTGCTGCGCACGGAGGACGAGTACACGACCGTGGTGCGCCTCGTGCCCGCCGGGCCCGCGGAGAAGAGCGACCGGCTGCATCCCTCGGACCGCATCGTGGGCGTGGCCCAGGGCGACGACGGCGAGTTCGTGGACGTGGTGGGCTGGCGCCTCGACGACGTCGTGGACCTCATCCGGGGGCCCGCGGGCTCCACCGTGCGTCTCGAGGTGCTGCCCGCGGAGGGCGAGAGCGCGAACCCCGAGCAGATCGCCCTCGTGCGCGAGGCGGTGAAGCTCGAGGAGCAGAGCGCCCAGAGCCGGGTGATCGAGGTCGAGCGCAACGGTGACCCGCACCGGGTCGGCGTCATCGACATTCCCACCTTCTACATCGACTTCAAGGCGCTGCAGCAGGGCGACCCGGAGTACAAGAGCACGACCCGCGACGTCCGCCGGCTCATCGAGGAACTGCGCGAGGAAGGCATCGAGGGCCTCGTCGTCGACCTGCGCAACAACGGCGGCGGCTCCCTGCAGGAGGCGAACGCGCTCACGGGGCTGTTCATCAAGGCCGGCCCCACGGTGCAGATCCGCAGCGCCAGCGGCCGCGTGGACCTGTTCAACGACGAGGACGGCGACGTGGCCTGGGACGGGCCCCTCGTGGTGCTCGTGAACCGGCTCTCGGCCTCCGCCTCGGAGATCTTCGCGGGCGCCATCCAGGACTACCAGCGCGGACTCATCGTCGGCAGCCAGACCTTCGGCAAGGGCACGGTCCAGACGCTCATCCCCCTGAACCGCGGCCAGCTGAAGATGACCCAGGCGAAGTTCTACCGGGTCTCCGGTCAGAGCACGCAGCACCAGGGCGTGATCCCGGACATCGAGTACCCGGAGATCTACGACCACGACGAGATCGGCGAGAGCACCCTCGACGACGCCCTCCCCTGGGACGTCATCCGCCCCACCCGCTTCCGCCGCGAGAGCAGCATCGCGCCGCTGCTCTCGGTCCTCGAGAACCGCCACGAGGCCCGGGTCGAGGACGATCCGGAGTTCTCCTACCTGGAGAACCTCGTCGCCAAGAACCGCGAGCGCAGCGAGCGGACGACCATCTCCCTGAACGAGGCGGCGCGGCGCCGCGAGCAGGCCGAGGAGGAGGCCTGGCGCCTCGAACTCGAGAACAAGCGACGCGTCGCGCGGGGCGAGCCGCCCGTGGAGAGCCTGGACGCCCTCGAGGACGCCGTCGCCGCCGCGGACGAGGACGGCGACGCAGGCGAGACGCCGCAGGCCGCCGGCGACGCGGCCGCCGATCCGGATCCGGACGCGAGCGGCCTGGACGCGGACCTGGCCGCCGCCGGGGACGACACGGACGCCCTCCTCGAGGAGGGGGCCCAGATCCTCCTCGACTACCTCACGCTCTCCCGGAGCGTGGCGGAACTCGAGCGGCCGGCGGACGGCGGGGACGACCTCACCGGCAACTGACCGGGCGCACCGCGAGGGGCGGTGCCCACGGGGGGACGACCGCGGGGACGTCCCCCGGGATCGAACGGGAAGCACCGCGTCCACCGGGCGCGGCGAAGGGAAAGCATCCAGCGCGCACGGCCGCTCCACCCACCGCACCGGTGGGTACGGGGCGGGCCTGTGTGCGCCGGAACGATCGACGCATCGGCAGGAGGGAGAGAGACCATGCATCCGGGCATCCACGCGGCGAAGCATCCGGACAAGCCGGCCTTCGTGATGGCGGGCAGCGGCGAGACCGTCACCTACGGCGAGCTGGAAGCGCGCTCGAACCAGGGGGCGCAGCTCTTCCGGAGCCTCGGCCTGCAGGCCGGTGACCACATCGCCCTGATGCTCGAGAACCATCCGGCCTTCTTCACGATCTGCTGGGCCGCACAGCGCGCCGGGCTCTACTACACGGCCATCAGCTACCGGCTGCAGGAGGAGGAGGTCGCCTACATCGTCTCCGACTGCCGGGCGCGGGTGTTCCTCACGAGCCACGCCCAGCGCGAGCTCGCCGCCCGGCTCCGGGAGCGCATCGACGTCGACGCGGCCTACATGCTCGACGGCACGGTCCCGGGCTTCGACGCCTGGGAGGACGCGCTCGCGCGGCAGCCGGCCACGCCGATCGCCGACGAGACCGAGGGGGCGGACATGCTCTACTCCTCGGGCACCACCGGGCGCCCGAAGGGCATCAAGGTGCCGCTCTCCGGAGAGCCGCTCGGCTCCGCCGGCGGCCTGCTCGGCCTCGCGAGCGCCCTCTACGGCATGGACGAGCACGTCGTCTACCTGTCGCCGGCGCCGCTCTACCACTCGGCGCCGCTGCGCTACAACATGGCCGTGAGCCGCCTCGGCGGCACGTCCGTGATCATGGAGAAGTTCGACCCGGAAGAGGCGCTGCGTCTGATCGAGGCGCACGGCATCACCCACGCCCAGTTCGTGCCCACCATGTTCGTGCGCATGCTCAAGCTGCCCGAGGACGTGCGCACGAAGTACGACGTCTCCTCCCTGAAGGTCGCGATCCACGCCGCCGCGCCCTGCCCGGTGCAGGTGAAGCAGGCGATGATGGACTGGTGGGGACCGGTCATTCACGAGTACTACGCGGGCACCGAGGGCAACGGCTTCTGCGCCGTGGGCCCCCAGGAATGGCTCGCGCATCCGGGCACCGTGGGCCGCCCGCTCCTCGGCGAGGTGCACGTGTGCGACGACGAGGGCAACGAGGTGGAGACCGGCGAGACCGGAACGATCTACTTCGGCAACGGCGGCGCGTTCGAGTACCACAACGACCCGGGCAAGACCGAGGATTCGAAGCACCCGAAGGAGAAGGGCTGGACCACGCTCGGCGACATGGGCTACGTCGACGAGGACGGCTATCTGTACCTGACGGACCGCAAGTCCTTCATGATCATCTCCGGCGGCGTGAACATCTATCCGCAGGAGGTCGAGAACCTGCTGGTCACCCATCCGAAGGTCGCCGACGTCGCGGTCTTCGGGGTCCCGAACGCGGAGTTCGGCGAGGAGGTGAAGGCCGTGGTCCAGCCGGTCGACTGGAACGCCGCCGGCGACGCCCTCGCCGCCGAGCTCGTCGGCTTCTGCCGCGAGCACCTCTCGCACATCAAGTGTCCGAAGACCGTCGACTTCGAGCGCGAGCTCCCGCGCCATCCCACGGGCAAGCTCTACAAGCGCCTGCTCCGGGACCGCTACTGGGAAGGGCACGGGAAGTCGCGGATCCTCTGAAGGCTCCGCGCCGGGACGGGCGCGGGCGCAGTGCGCTCGCGCTCCTCCTCGGCGCCCTGCTCGTCGGCACCCTGCTCCTCGGGGGCTGTGCCGACGCCGGCCTGCACCGCACGCTCCTCGCGCGGTGGCAGGCGGCTCCGGACGCGGCGCTCTGGTACGTCCCGGACGCACCCTGCGCCGTCGCCCTGACCCTCGACGACGGTCCCCTGGCCACGACCACGCCGGCGATCCTCGACCTGCTCGCCGAGCACGAATCGACCGCGACCTTCTTCCTGCTCGGCAACGGTGTCCCGGGCAACGAGGCCCTCGTCCGGCGCATGGTCGCCGAGGGCCACGAGCTCGGCCATCACATGGCCCGGGACTTCCCCACGATCCTGGTCACGGAGCGCGCCTTCGTCGCCGGCTTCGACCTCACGGCGGCGCGCCTCGAGGCGCTGGGGCCCGTGCCCTGGTTCCGTCCCGGCTGGGGCTTCTACGAGGAGACCATCGCGACCCGGGCCCGCGCCCGCGGCTACCGGATCGCGCTGGCCTCGCTCCCGCCGCTCGACACGGTGGTGCCCTTCCCTTCCCTCGTCGCCGCGGCCCTCGGGAGCTGGGCGCGCCCCGGCAGCGTGCTCGTGCTCCACGACGGCCTCGGACGCGGGGAACGGGCCCACGCGATCCTCGAGCGGCTGCTGCCGCGCCTGCAGGCCCGGGGACTCGCGGTGAAGAGCCTCGGCGGTCTCGTGGCCGCGGCGCAGGACCCCGGGCAGGACGCCTGCGCCTCGGACCGCTGAAGCCGCCGGGGACGGCTCAGGCGGGGGCTCGGAGCTCGTCGGGGAGGAGTCCGAGGATCACGGCGTCGTGGCGGACGCCACGGAGCAGGAAGCGGCGACGCAGCAGCCCCTCGCGGCGTGCACCGAGAGCCTCCGCGACGGCGAGGCTGCGGTGATTGTCCGGCGCGACCAGGACGTCGAGGCGCTGCGCCCCGAGATGCTCGAAGGCGAAGCGCGCGGCGAGGTGGGCCGCCCGCCGGGCGATCCCCCGTCCCGTGCGATCGCTGCGGACCCAGTACCCGAGCTTCCAGGCGTGATCCAGGACATCGACGACGTCGACGCCGGTCGCGCCCACCAGCAGCCCGTCCTCCCGGGTCTCGATCACGAAGGGACGGGCCGCCCGGTCCACGGAGGACCCGGCGATCCAGGCCTGCGCGTCGGCGAGATCGTAGGCGGGGGTGCACCAGGGCATCCAGGCCTCGAGTTCCGGCCGCGAGGCGTCGACCGTCGCGAACAGGGCGGCCGCGTCCGCCGGCTCCGGCGGACGGATGCGCACGACGCCGTCCTCGAAACTCCGAGGCGCGGCGCCGAGGTTCACGCCGCCCCGTCCTCCGGCAGGCGGAAGGCGAGCGCCCGCTCCTCGATGGTCTGCAGCAGGGCCCGCTCGAAGGCCTCGAGCGGCAGCGTCGCCTGTTCCTGCACGCCGTAGCGGCGCAGGGTCACGGTGCGGTCCTCCACCTCGCGCTCGCCGATGACGAGGAGGTTCGGGATCTTCCGCGTGGTGCCCTCGCGGATCTTGCGGCCCACGGTCTCGCTCTCGTCGGCGAGCTCGGCGCGCACGAAGCGCCGGCGCAGACGGTCGACGATCTCGCGCCCGTAGTCGCCGAAGCGGTCCGCGACGGTGATCACCTGCACCTGCACCGGCGCGAGCCAGGTGGGGAAGGCACCGCCGAAGTGCTCGAGGAGGAAGGCCACCATGCGCTCGTGCGTCGAGAAGGGCGCCCGGTGGATGACCCAGGGCACGTGCATCTCGCCGTCCGGGCCCTTGTATTCGAGCCCCAGGCGCTTCGGTTGGGCGAAGTCGAGCTGCACCGTGGAGACGGTCTCCTCGCGGCCCGTGACCGTGCGGAACTGGATGTCGATCTTCGGTCCGTAGAAGGCCGCCTCGCCGGGACCGTCGACGTAGGCCCAGCCGAGCTCGTCGAGCACGTCGGCGAGGATCCCCTCGGCGTAGGCCCAGGACTCGGGCTCGTCGATGTACTTCTCCTTGCCCTTGGGATCCTCCGGATCCCAGCGCGAGAGGCGCACCTTGTAGTCGGAGATGCCGAGGATCGCGTAGGCCTCCTCGTACATGCGCAGCACCGCCTTGAACTCGTCCTTGATCTGCTCCTCGGTGCAGTAGATGTGCGCGTCGTTCATGCACATGCCGCGCACGCGCACGAGGCCGCCGACGGCGCCGGAGTCCTCCCAGCGGTAGACCTGGCCGTACTCGGCCAGGCGCAGGGGCAGGTCCCGGTAGCTGCGCGGCCGGGAGGCGAAGAGCCGATGATGGTGCGGGCAGTTCATGGGCCGGAGCACGTAGCGCTCCTTGACGTCGTGCTCCTCGCCCTCCTCGTGCCCGTGCTCCGAATGGTCCTCCACCTCCATGACCGGGAACATGGCGTCCTCGTAGTACGGCAGGTGCCCGGACTTCCAGTAGAGATCGACCTTCGCAAGCTGCGGCGTGGCCACGCGCTCGTAGCCGTAGCGGAACTCGAGTTCCTTGGCGAGCTTCTCGATCTCGTCCCGCACGACCGTGCCGTGGGGGAGCCAGAGCGGCAGCCCTTTCCCGATCGTCTGGTCGATGTGGAAGATGTCGAGCTCGCGGCCGAGCTTCTTGTGGTCCCGCTCCTGGGCCTGCTCCCAGGCCGCCACGTGCGCGTCGAGTTCCTCCTTCGTGGCGAAGGCCCAGGCGTAGATGCGGGTCATCATCACGTTGTCGGAATCGCCCCGCCAGTAGGCGCCGGCGACGCTGCGCAGCTTGAAGGCGTCGCGCGGGAGGTCCTTCGTGGTGTGCACGTGCGGCCCCTCGCACATGTCGAGGAAGGGGCCGTTGCGGTAGAAGGTCAGGGCCTCGATGCCCTGCTTGTCGAAGAGCTCCCCGGCGTACTCCGCCTTGTAGGGCTCGGCCATCTCCTCGAGGCGCGCCATGGCCTCCTCCCGCGGCAGGTCCTCCCGGTCGAAGCGCTGCCCACGCTTGATGATCTTGCGCATGCGGCGCTCGAGCTCCGGGAAGTCCTCCTCCGTGAGCGGCTCGGAGAGCAGGAAGTCGTAGTAGAAGCCGTCGCGGATCGGCGGGCCGAAGCCCAGCGTGGAGCCGGGACGCAGCTCCAGCACGGCCTGGGCCAGCACGTGGGCCAGGGAATGGCGGATGCGGTAGAGCTCGTCGTCGCGATCGAGCTCGCCGCCGTGTTCGAACTTGCCCATGGGCTGCTCCGGTGCCGGATTCCGTGATGCCTTCGGGGGTCGGGGCGTGGCTCAGAAACGACGAACCCCGGTCGGCGGGGGCCTTCCGGGGTTCGTCGACGAAAGGCGCCCGCGTGCGGCCGCCCGTTGCAGCCGCTCAGCCGGTCGTGGTCGTCTCGTCGCGCTGGATGAAGCCCACGGCGCCCTCGGGATACCCTCTCTTCCAGGTCCGGAATGATAAGTGCCGCCGCCGGGAATGCCAACGGCGCCCGGCCGGAAAGGAACCGCGCGTGCCCGAGCTCGCTCCCTGGATTCCCGTCGCCGCCGCCGTCCTCGTCTCGGTGGTCGTGCTCGTCACCGTGGCGCGGCTGCCGGTGCATCGCGAGGAGCCTGCCCGGCCCACCGCGGGCCGTTTCCGGCGCCAGCTGGCGCTGGTGGTCCTCGCGCACCTGGCCATGCTCGTGCTGATCCTGACGCTCCCGGTCCGGGACGAACTCCGGGCCCAGCTCCTGAGCCTCTTCGGCCTCGTGTTCACGGCGATCATCGCCCTGTCCTCCACGACCTTCGTCTCGAACGCCATGGCGGGACTCATGCTGCGGTCCCTCGGCAACTTCCACGCCGGGGACTTCGTGCTCGTGGGGGAACACTTCGGGCGCGTCACGGAGCGGGGGCTGCTGCACACGGAGATCCAGACCGAGGACCGGGATCTCGTGACGGTGCCGAACCTGTTCCTGATCACCCAGCCCGTGCGCGTGGTGCGCGGCTCCGGGACCATCGTCTCCTGCGAACTCTCCCTCGGCTACGACGTGCCTCGGGAACGGCTCACGGCCCTGCTCCAGGAGGCGGCGCGCAGCGCGGAGCTCGAGGAGCCCTTCGTGCTCGTGACGGACCTCGGGGACTTCGCCGTCACCTACCGCGTCGCCGGCTTCCTCGCCGACGTCCGTCGCCTCGTGACGGCGCGCTCGGCGCTGCGCGCGGCGGTGCTCGACACGCTGCACGGGGCCGGCGTCGAGATCGTCTCGCCGACCTTCATGAACCAGCGACAGCTGGAGCCGGGGCGGCGGCTCCTGCCCCGCGACGTTGCCGAGCCGCCGCCGTCCGCGGAGCATGGGGTGACGGCGCAGGAAGCACCGGCGGACGACGGCGACGTCGAGGCGATCATCTTCGACAAGGCCGAGACCGCCCAGCGCCTCGTCGAGCTGCGGCGCTCCCGGGAGCGCCTGGCGGCGGAGCTGGAGGCGCTCCGTGCCGGCGACGGCGGCGCCGACGCCCTCGACGAGCGTCAGAGCCGCCTCGAGCTCGCCTGGCGGGAGCGGCAGCTCGAGGCCCTCGACGCCACCCTCGCGGCGGAGGACGGGGCCGACGCGGAGGCCGCTGCGACGGCTGCGAACGACACACGGGCCCGACCGGAAGGAAAGGCGACCCCATGAAGTACAAGGACCTCAAGCGCCGCGTCGCCCGCGGCGAGCGCCCCGAGGCGGAGATCCACTCCGTCGAGGGCATGCTCTATCTCGTGCGCATCGAGGACGAGACACTCATGGAATCCGGCGGCAGTGGCCGCGCCCTGCGCTTCCCGAGCGCCGAGGCGGCGGCGCGGGCCCTCGGCAGCCTCGGCCTCGAGCGGGGCTGGCTCGTGCACGCCTCCCCCTACGACGAGATGGTGGGGCGCCCGGACGAGGGCATGCCGCCTCCGCAACCGCTGCGCACGCCCCTCGCCTTCCCGCAGCGCTCCGATCCCCTGGCCCTGCGCGACGAGGCCGGCGATCCCGGGATCCCGAGCGCCTGAGCGCCGCGGCGCCGTTTGAAAGTCCTGCGCCCCGCCCCATATCCGCGGGATCGGTAGCGGGAGTCGCACCATGGAGATCGAACACGGCGCCGCCCCGGGCCCGGGTCCCGGCGAGGAACGGCAGATCATCGTCCCCGGGGACGCCCTGCCCGGGACGCTCCATCTGATTCCCCAGGAGAACCGCCCCTTCTTCCCCGGGCAGGCCTTCCCGCTGGTGATGAGCGCCGAGCACTGGCTGCCGACCCTGAAGGCGATCCGCGACCGGGGGGATCAGCTTGTCGGGATCGTCGCCACGCGCGACCGGCTGAAGGGGGCCCCCGCCCCCGGCGACCTCCACGAGATCGGCACGGTCTGCCGCATCCACAAGGTGCAGCGCCACGACGAGCTCCTGCACGTGCTCCTCGAGGGACTCCAGCGCTTCCAGATCCGCGGCTGGGTCAGCGAGGGGCTGCCCCTCGTCGCCCGCGTGCGCTACTTCCCGGAGCGCGGCATGCCCGAGACGGGCAGCGAGGAGCTGAAGGCCTATGCCGTCGCCGTCATCAACACGATCAAGGAGCTCGTGCCGCTCAACCCGCTCTACGGGGAGGAGCTGAAGGTCTTCCTGCAGCGCTCGAACCCGAACGAGCCGGCGCTGCTCGCGGACTTCGCCGCCTCCCTCACCTCCGCGAGCCGCGAGGAGCTGCAGGGCGTGCTCGAGACCCTGCCCCTGCTCACGCGCCTGGAGAAGGTGCTGGACCTGCTGAACCGGGAGGTACAGATCGCCCGCGCCCAGCAGGAGATCCGCCAGCACGTCGACACCGAGATGCAGGCGCACCAGCGCAAGGCGTTCCTGCGCGAGCAGCTGAAGTTCATCCAGCGCGAGCTCGGCATCACCAAGGACGACCGCACCGCGGAGAGCGACGTCTTCCGGGAGCGCCTCGAGGGCAAGGCGGTGCCCGAGGCCGCCCGACGGCGCATCGACGAGGAGCTCGAGAAGTTCGCGCTCCTCGAGACCGGCTCCCCGGAGTACGGCGTGAGCCGGAACTACCTCGACTGGGCGACGAGCCTGCCCTGGGGCGTGCGCAGCGAGGACACGCGCGAGCTCGAGACCGCAGCGAAGGTGCTCGACGCGAGCCACGACGGGCTCGGCGACGTGAAGGACCGCATCCTCGAGTTCCTCGCCCTGGGCATCCACCGCGGGGCCGTCGGCGGCTCGATCCTGCTCTTCGTGGGCCCGCCCGGCGTCGGCAAGACCTCCCTCGGCCGCTCCATCGCCGAGGCCACGGGACGCCGCTTCTACCGCTTCTCCGTGGGCGGGTTGCGCGACGAGTCGGAGATCAAGGGCCACCGGCGCACCTACGTGGGCGCCATGCCGGGCAAGCTGATCCGGGCGCTGCGCGAATGCGGCACGGAGAATCCCGTGATCATGCTCGACGAGGTCGACAAGCTCGGCGCGAGCTACCAGGGCGATCCCGCCTCGGCGCTCCTGGAGGTCCTCGACCCGGAGCAGAACGCCACCTTCCACGACCACTACCTGGACCTCGACGTCGACCTCTCGAACGTGCTGTTCGTGTGCACGGCGAACCAGCTCGACACGATCCCCGGGCCGCTGCTCGACCGCATGGAGGTGGTGCACCTCTCGGGCTACCTCACCGAGGAGAAGCTCGAGATCGCGCGCCGGCACCTGCTGCCGCGGCAGCTCGAGCGAGCGGGCCTGAAACGCAACCAGCTGACCGTGCACAAGGCGGCGCTGAAACGGATCGTCGACGGCTACGCCCGCGAGGCCGGCGTGCGCCGCCTCGACAAGGCCCTCGGCACCATCGTGCGCAAGGCCGTGGTCGCCTTGCTCCGCGGCGCGGAGCCGCCGATCCGGGTGACCCTGGCGGACGTGGAGCGCTATCTGGGGCAGCCGCCGCACCGCGCCGAGGCGACCCACCACGGCGCGGGCATCGTCACCGGACTCGCCTGGACCGCCCTCGGCGGCGCGACGCTGCCCATCGAGGCGAGCTGCGTGCATCGCCAGGGCGCGGGCCTGAAGCTCACGGGCCAGCTCGGGGAGGTCATGCGCGAGTCCGCGGAGATCGCCCGCAACCACGTGCAGGCCCGCGCGCAGGCGCTCGGCGTCCCCGAGCACTTCTTCGACGACGCCTTCGTGCACCTGCACGTGCCCGCCGGCGCGACGCCGAAGGACGGCCCGAGCGCCGGCATCGCCATGGCCACGGCGCTCGTGTCCCTCGCCCGGGGCCGCCCGCCCCGGAAGGGGCTCGCCATGACCGGGGAGCTCACGCTCACGGGGCACGTCTACCCCGTCGGCGGCATCCGCGAGAAGCTCGTGGCCGCCCGGCGCCAGGGCCTGAAGCGCGTGATCCTGCCCGAGGCGAACCGCCGCGACGTGGACGACGTGCCCGCATCGATCACCGAGGGGCTCGAGATCCACTACGCCGAGACCCTCGCCGCCGTGATCGACGCGGCCTTCGATCGGACCTAGGGTCCCGTTCCGGTCGTTCGCAGGGCTCCGGAGCCACGGCGGCCGTCGGCAGTCCGCCGTCGCGACGAGGCGCCGCGAGCCGTCGGATCGGGAATCCGGCGACGAGCGACCCCTCCGGTCCTCCGGATGCCGCCCGGGGCCCGGCCGGGCTCCGGGGCGGGAGCACCGAAGCAGCGGGCCCGCGCGGCCTCCTGCGCCGCGTCGCGCTCGCGCGCCGTGTACCCTACGGGTCTTCGTGAGCGCACCCCGCTCGGAGCCGCGCCGACTCGCGCAGGCCCCGCGGACGGATTCGACAGGACACCAGGACCGCATGCTCGGGCTGCGCCGGCGCCTCGGCGATCGTCTCGCCGAGTTCCTCACGAAACCGCGTCCCGGGGGCGCGAGCGTGCCCGTGGAGGCGGTCGGCGACTGGACGCGCTGGCTGCGCCCCTGCGACGTGCTGCTCGTGGAGGGTTCGAGCCGCATCGCCACGGCCATCAAGTACCTCACGACCTCCACCTGGTCCCACGCGGCCCTGTGCATCGCGACCGACGAGGACGCACCCACCCTGGACGAGGGCCGGCCCGCGACCCTCGTGGAAGCCGACGTGCGCGACGGGGTACGCGCCGTGGCGCCGGAGCGCTACGTCGGCGCCAACGTGCGCATCTGCCGCCCCGTGGCCCTCACGGAGGCGGACCGGCGACGGGTCGTCGCCCACGTCCGTGCCGCCCTCGGCCATCGCTACGATCTGCGCAACGTGCTCGACCTCGCGCGCTACCTGCTGCCGGAGCCGCCGGTCCCGGCGCGCTTCCGCCGCCGGCTCCTGGTGCTCGGCTCCGGCGAACCCACCCGGGCGATCTGCTCCACGCTCATCGCCCGGGCCTTCCAGGAGGTGCGCTATCCGATCCTCCCGGAGCCCGTGGCCGCGGGCACGACGCCGCGGTTCCGGCCACGGCACCACAGCTTCGTGACGCCGCGGGACTTCGATCTCTCCCCCTTCTTCGCCGTGGTGAAGCCCACCCTCGAGGCCGGCTTCGACCCGCGGCGCTTCGCCTGGTCCGAGGAGGCCGCGGCATCCCGGGGCGATCCCGAGGGCGCGGGGGCGGGTCTGTTATGATCCGCGGCTGACGCATGCCTCTGCCGTGCCCCGGGGCGCGGCGTCTCCCCCGCGGCCGCGGGCCCCACCGGCTCGGCCGCCCAGGTGGACCGCGGTCGACGAGCTCCGGACGCCCGCGGGAGCCGTTCCATCCGCCAGTCGAAGATGCGACCACCACTGTCCGACCTCCTGTGCCGCACACGGGCGGCCGCTTCGCGAGCGGCCGTGACCGTCGGCCTGTGCGCGGCGATGCAGGCGGGCGCCGCGGCCCCCGCCCCCGCCGAGTTCCGGGCGGAGATCCGCGGCGTCGACGGCAGCTGGGTCCAGGCCGCCCGGGACGCGGTGCGCCCGGAGCGCCTCGCCTGCGACGTGCCGCGCTGGGCGGCGGGAAACCACGGCCGTCGCCTGCAGTCGGCGCTGCGCGAGCAGCTCCGCGCCCGTGGGTACTACGCGCCGGAGTTCACCCAGCGGGTCGTCCGCGAGGAGGACTGCTGGAGCCTGAGCCTCGCCGTGGACGCGGGGCCGCGCACGCGCATCCGTGAGCGGGAGATCACGCTCGCGGGGCCCGGGCGCGACGATCCGGACCTGCGCGCCCGGCTCGACGCCCATCCGCTCCCGGAAGGCGCCCCCCTGGACGAGGCCGCCTACGAGGCGCTGAAGGGCGCCCTCTCCCGGGAGGCGGCCACGAAGGGCTACTTCGACGCGCGCTTCACGGAGGCGCGCATCGACGTCTGGCCGGAGGACGGCGCCGCGGACGTCCGCCTCGCCTTCGACACGGGGCCCCGCTACCACTTCGGCGCCCTCGCGCTGCGGGTCGAGCCCGATCGCCTCGGCGACGCACTCGTCGAGCGCCTCACCGCCTGGGAAGCCGGCGCACCCTACTCGCTGGAGGCCCTGCAGGCCCTGCGCCGCCGGCTCTTCGACTCGGGCTACTTCGCGGGCATCGAGGTCCACGCCCGGCCCGAGCAGCGGGAGGACGGCCGCGTCCCCGTCGAGGGCGTCGCGCGGCTCCAGCCCCGGCACGAGCTGCAGGCCGGCCTCGGCTACGTGACCGATCTCGGTCCGCGCGTGCGCGCGGGCTACGAGAACCGCCACCTGAACCAGCGCGGCCACCGGGCGAGCGTCAACGCCGAGGCATCGCCGGTGCTGCGGGAGCTGCGCGCGGCCTACCGGCTCCCCACGCGCGGACGCGGCAATCCCTGGCTCGTGCTCGACGCCGGGATCGCCGAAGAGGAGACCGAGACCGCCTTCTCGCAGCAGCAGTCCCTCGGGGTCCGGCGCGTGCACGGCGGGCCGCTCGGCACCACCATGACCGAGTTCGTGGACCTCCAGCGCGAATCCTTCGAGGTGGCCGAGGACGAGGACACGGCCGTGCTGCTCATCCCCGGGGTCAGCCTCGAGTACACGGACCAGTGGCGGGGACCGCCCCTGGAACTCGGCTGGAAGGGCCGCGTGCGCGTCCGCGGCGCGACTGCTCCGCTCTCCACCGTCGACTTCCTGCAGACGGAGCTGCGCGGCGAGCTCGCGCTGCCCCTGGGCGACCGGGCCCGGGTGCTGACGCGGGTGGACTTCGGGACGACCTTCGCGCCGGCCCTCGCCGATCTGCCGCCGTCCGTGCGCTACTTCGCCGGCGGGGACCAGTCCATCCGCGGCTACGCGCTCGACGAGCTCGGCCCCCGGGACGAGAACGGCGAGGTGCGCGGCGGCCGGAACCTCCTCGTGGGCAGCCTCGAGGTCGAGCAGCGCATCCGCGGCAACTGGGCCGTGGCGGCCTTCGTGGATTCCGGCGGCGCCTTCAACGAGGAGGACGATCCGACCTTCACCGGCGTAGGGCTCGGGGCCCGCTGGTACTCGCCCTTCGGCCCCGTGCGCATCGACCTCGGCTTTCCCCTCGACGACGTCGGCCGCACGGTGCGCCTGCACCTCGGCGTGGGGACGACCTTCCGATGAGCGCAGCGGACGCCGCCCCGCGCCCCCGGCGATCCCGCGGCCGCTGGCTGCTGTGGCCCCTGCTCGCCCTGGCGTTGCTGCTCGGTGCCGGCGCGGCGCTGCTCGAGAGCGCCTGGCTCCGGGACCGGGTGGTGGCCGCCGTCCTCGACCGGGTCGCGGAGCGCTGGGCGATCGAGGAGCTCGAGGGTCGGCTGACGGGCGCGCTCCGCCTCGAGGGCCTGCACCTCGAACGGAAGGGCCTCGTGATCGATGCCGACGCGCTCGTGCTCCGCGCCGCTCCCTGGCGCCTGCTGCGGGGCGAGGCGGCGCTCGCGGAGGTCACGGCGCGCGCCCTCGCGATCACCGTGACGCCCGTCCCCGGCCCCCCACCGGAGCCGGCCGGGCCCTTCGCCTTCACCAGCCCCCTCCCCCTCGCCGTCGACGCGCTCCTGCTCGACGGGGCGCAGCTGGCGCTGCCGGGGCGCGAGCCGGTGGTGCTCCGGCGCCTGGAGGCCCGCGCGCGACTGCGGGAAGACCGGCTGGAGCTCGACCGACTCTCCGTGGACGCACCGCGGTACGGACAGCTCGTCGGCGACGGCACCCTCACCCTGGCGCCGGAGCTGCCCTTCCGGGCCGCGCTCGCGGCGACGGTCCGGGACGAACGGGTGCCCGAGGACCTGCGTCCCCTGGCCCTCGAGCTGCGCGCGGAAGGCGAACGGTCGCGCTACGCGGGCACGCTCGCCCTCGCCGCCCCGCTCGGTTCCGGCCTCGACCTCGACGGGAGCTTCGAGCTCGCCCTCGACCCGGAGGCCGTCTGGGGCCTCGCCGGCACGGCGGAACTGCGGCTCGCCGAATCCATCGAACTCGACGCGCGACGCCTCGAGGGCGCCGGCCTCGTCGTGGAGGCCGATCGTGCGGGGCTGGCGTGGCGCCTCGCGGCCCGCGCCGAGGGTCTCGTGCCGAAGCCCCTGTCCCTGGGCGCACAGGGCCGTCTCGGCCCGGATGCGCTCGAGGTCGCCTCCCTCGCGCTGGTCACGGGGATCGCCCGCCTGGAGGCCGACGGTCGGCTGGCGCTGGGGGCGCCCCGGGCGTTCACCGCCCGCGTCGACGCCACGCACCTCGACGCGGCCGCCCTCGGCCCCGAGGGCGCGCTGCGGGCGAGCGAGCTGGCGGTCTCCACCCGGATGGAGGGCGAGCTCGACGCGCGGCGCCTGCGGACCCGGGACCTCGCGGTGACCGGCCGCTGGAACGGGGAACCGGTCTCCCTGGAGGGCGAGCTCCTCGCGGCCCTGACCGAGCGCGGTCCGCGCATCGAGCTGGAGGACCTGGACGCGACCGTCGGCGAGAACCGGCTGCTCGGGACCCTCCGCTACCGGGACGCCCTCGCCGTGGACCTGTCCGTCGACGCGCCCGCCCTGGAGGCCCTGTGGCCGACGCTCGCGGGGCGGCTCTCGGGCTCCGTCCGGGCCCGGGGCGCGGTGGACGCACCGGAGCTGCGCGTGGACCTCGCGGCCACGAACCTCGCCCTGCGCGGGACGGGTCCGGCGGCGGACCGCATCGCCCTCAACGGGACGCTCGCCCTCGGTGGCGGGGCCGAGACGGGCGTCACCCTGGCCGTCACCGGACTCCGGCCGCAGCCCGGGGCGGAAGGGGCCGCCCTCGACGGCGAGGCCGTGATCACGGGGACCTGGCCGGCCCTGCAGGCGGAGCTCTCCGCCCGGAGCGACGGCACCCGCGTCGAGGGCACGCTCGCGACGACCCTGCCGGCGGTGCAGGACGCCACGGTCCGCCGCCTCGCGCTGGAGCTTCCGGTGCTCGGTCGCTGGCGCCTCGACGGCCCCGTCGGGGTGCGGCGCGACGGGGCCACGGTCGCCTTCGACGGGGCCTGCCTCCGACGGGGGAGCGGGAGCGCACCGCCCCGCCTGTGCTGGGAGGGCGGGTCCGCCGGCCCCGACGCCGTCTCCCTCGAGGCGCGGCTCGAGGACCTGCCCACGGCGAGCCTGGAACCCTGGCTGCCGCCCGCCGTCGCGCTCGGCGGCACGCTCGCGGGCAGCGTCACGGTCGAGGACGGGCGCCTGCAGCTCGAGACGCGGGTCGACGAGGGCCGGGTGACGGTCCAGGCGACGGAGGACGACCCGGTCTTCGAGGACCGCTTCGACGTCCTCTTCCTGCGCGTGGCGGGCACGCGCGAGCGGCTCGACGCTCGTCTCGAGATCGTCGGCGGCCTCGTGGGCCGCACCTCCGTGACGAGCTCCCTCGCCCCCGTGGCGGCGGACGGCGCCCTGGACGTGGACGCGCGCCTCGCGCTCGAGGATCTCTCCCCCCTCGGGCTCCTCGCCCCGCAGCTCCGCGACACGCGCGGCGCCGTGGGCGGCCGGATCCGCGTCGGCGGGACCCCGCAGGCACCGGAGGTCGGGGGCAGCCTCACGCTCGCCGGCGGGACCACGGTCCTGCCCCTCGGCGTGCGCCTCGATCCGCTCGTCGCGCGGGTCGAGGGCACGGGCACCGACACCGCGCGCATCGAGGTCGAGGCGACCTCCGAGGGCCGCGTGCTCTCCCTCGTCGGCGACCTGGCCCGCGGGCCGGAGGGGGGGCCCCGCTTCGAGGGGCGGCTGACCGGCGAGGCGGTGCGCGTGCTGGCCCAGCCCCAGCTCTCGGTCACGGCCTCGCCCGAGCTCGACCTCCTGGTCGCCCCGGACCGGATCGCGGTCACCGGGGCCGTCGCGATCCCCGGCGCCTTCGCCGAGTTCCGGCGCCTGCCCGAGGGCGACGGCGTCACCCTCTCCGACGACGTCGTCCTCCACGGCGAGGACGCTCCCGGGACCACGACGGCCCGGAACCTGTCGCTGGACGTCGCCGTGACGCTCGGCGACGACGTCCGGCTCGCGGCGGGCCCGCTGGAGGCTCGGCTCGGGGGCGCCGTGACCGTGACCCGCCGGCAGCCGGAGGGGCTGCGGGTGCGTGGCCGGATCCGCACCGTCGAGGGCGGCATGAAGGGCTACGGCCAGACGCTGCGGATCCGCCGCGGCGAACTCGCCTTCGACGGCCCGGCGGACAACCCCGGCGTGGAACTCGTGGCCGTCCGCGAGGTCGAGGGCACGGAAGTCGGGCTGCGGGTGACCGGAACGCTCCAGGATCTGCGCTCGGACCTCTATTCCTCGCCGCCCATGGAGGACGCGACGATCCTGTCCATGCTCGTCACCGGCCGGCGCCCGGGCGAGGGCGCCGGCACCGACGCCCGCTCCCTCGAGGCGGCGGCCCTGAACCTCGGCATCGGCCGGGCCGCGCCGGTCATCGACCAGCTCGCCGGGCAGCTCGGCATCGACGAGGTCGCCCTGGACAATCCCCTGGACGAGCGCTCCGGGGCGATCGTGGTGGGGAAGGAGATCAGCAGGAATCTCTACGCCCGCTATACCTACGGCCTGCACTCGCGCATCGGCGGGCTCGTGCTCGAGTATCGCCTCACGGACGAGTGGATGATCCGCTCCGAGACCGGCCTGTCCCAGTCCGTGGACGTGGTCTACCGCCGCGAATTCGACTGATCGGGAACCGTCGCACCGATGCGCAAGCTGCTCGTCCCCGTGGCCGCCCTGCTCCTCTCCGACGCCCTGCTGCTGATCGGCCACGGCCTGCAGTTCACGCTGCTGCCCCTGCGCGCGAGCCTCGAGGGCTTCACGGACACGGAAGTCGCGCTCACCGGCTCCGCCTACTTCGCGGGCTTCGTGGTCGGCTGCATCCTCGCGCCGCGGACCGTACGGCGCGTGGGACACATCCGCTCCTTCGCCGTGCTCTCGAGCGCGTTCTCGGCGCTCCTGCTCGTCTTCCCCATGCTCCCGGACTTCCTCGCCTGGCTCCTGCTCCGGGCCCTGACCGGCGTGTGCATCTCCGGCCTGTACATGATCATCGAGAGCTGGCTGAACGAGCGGGCGACGCGCGAGAGCCGCGGGACGATCCTGTCCGTGTACACGGTCATCAACCTCACGGCGATCATCGCCGGACAGCAGCTCGTGAACCTGGCCGCACCCTCCTCGGCCATGCTCTTCGCCCTCGGCGCCATCCTCCTCTCGCTCGCGGTGATCCCGGTCTCCCTGACCACGGCCCTCGCGCCGGCGCCCATCGCCCGCGTCCGCATCGACCTCCGGGAGGTCTGGGCGGTCAGCCACGTGGGCCTCGGCGGGGCCGCCGTGCTCGGCTTCGTCACCGGGGCCTTCTGGAGCCTCGCGCCGGTCTACGGCCGGGACGTGGGGCTCGACGTGCGCGGCGTGACGCTGCTCATGAGCGCGGCGACGCTCGGCGCGGCCGTGTTCCAGTTCCCGCTCGGCCGCCTCTCGGACCACTACGATCGCCGGCTGGTGGTGCTCGGCGGGACCGTGGTCGGGGCCCTCGCCTCCGCGCTCCTCGCGACCCTCGACGCCGGCGACGGCTGGCGGCTCTCCGCGGCCGCCTTCCTCTGGGGCGGCGCCGTGCTCACGCTCTACGCCATCTGCTCGGCCCACGCGAACGACCGGGCCGGGCCGGAGCAGTTCGTGACCATCGGCTCGAGCATCCTGCTCACCTTCGGCGCGACCTCCGCCGTCGGGGCGCCGCTCGCCTCGCTCACCATGCGCTACGCCGGGCCCGGCGGCCTGTTCTGGTTCTGCGCCGTCGGCCTGCTGCTCTTCGCCCTCGGGATCCTCCGGCGCCGCCAGACCCACGCGCTGCCGGTGGTGGACGAGACCGGGCACTTCGTCTTCGCCAATCCCATGACGCCCGAGGGGCTCGAGCTCGACCCCCGCCGCGACGACCCGCCGGCGCCGGAGCTTCCCGCCGCCGCGCACGAGGAGGCGCGTCCGGACGCCGCCTGAGCGACGCAGCGCCTCACCGGCGCCCTACAATGGGCACGACGCCCGAGACGGAGGTGCCCCCCCATGGCGGACTGGTTCCGGACGCTGCTCGACGCCCTCTCGGCGCTCTCCGGGGTGCTCGTGGCTCTGGTGCTGCTGGCGATCGCCGTGCTCGTGGTCGGTGCCTGGCTCGCCGACCTCCGCCAGACCCAGCACGCGATCCGCCGCAACTTCCCGCTCCTCGGTCGGGCCCGCTACTGGCTGGAGCACCTCGGCACCTTCCTGCGCCCCTACTTCTTCGCCATGGATCGCGAGGAGATGCCCTTCAACCGGGCGCAGCGCTCCTGGGTCTACCGGGCCGCGAAGAACCTCGACAACACCGCGGGCTTCGGCTCCACGAAGAACCTCGCTGCCCCCGGGGCCGTGACCTTCCTCAACGCGCCCTTCCCGGAGCTGCACAGCGATTCCGCGGAGACCCGGGCCCTGCGCATCGGTCCCCACTGCCGCACGCCCTTCGACGCGCCGCACTTCTTCAACGTCTCCGGCATGAGCTACGGCGCGCTCTCGAAGGTCGCCGTGGAGGCCCTGTCCCGCGGGGCGCGCGAGGCCGGGTGCTGGATGAACACCGGCGAGGGCGGTCTCTCGCCCTACCACCTCGCCGGGGGCTGCGATCTCGTGTTCCAGATCGGCACCGCCAAGTACGGCGTACGCGACGAAGCGGGACGCCTGTCGCTGCCGCGCCTGCGGGAACTCGCCGCGTACGAGCCCGTGCGCATGTTCGAGGTGAAGCTCAGCCAGGGGGCGAAGCCCGGCAAGGGCGGCATCCTGCCGGCGGACAAGGTGACCGCGGAGATCGCGGCGATCCGCGGGATCCCCGAGGGGCAGGCGTCCCTGTCCCCGAACCGGCATCCGGAGATCGGCTCCGTGAGCGAGCTCCTCGACTTCGTGGCGCGCGTGCGCGACACCACGGGCAAGCCCTGCGGCGTGAAGTTCGTGGTGGGCACGAGCGCCTGGCTCGTGCAGCTGTGCGACGAGATCCACCGGCGGGGACCGGAGAGCGCCCCGGATTTCCTCACCGTGGACAGCGGCGACGGCGGCACCGGCGCGGCGCCCCTGCCGCTCATCGACGACGTGGGGCTGCTCCTGCGCGAGAGCCTGCCGCTGGTGGTGGACACACTGGTCGAGGCCGGGCTGCGCGAGCGCGTGCGCGTGGTGGCCTCCGGCAAGCTCGTGACGCCGACGGAGGTGGCGACGGCGCTGGCCATGGGCGCCGACTTCTGCGTGACGGCCCGCGGCTTCATGTTCTCCATCGGCTGCATCCAGGCGCTGCAGTGCAACCGCAACACCTGCCCCACGGGCGTGACCACGCACGACCCACGGCTCCAGCGGGGCCTCGTGCCCGCGGACAAGGCCCAGCGCGCACGGCACTACCACGCGAACCTGGTCCGCGAGGTGGAGATCATCGCCCACGCCTGCGGCGTGGCGGATCCGCGCGACCTGCGCCGCCACCACGTGCGGGTCATGACCGACAGCGGCAAGTCCATGCCCCTGTCCGTGCTCTACCCGGACGCGGAGCCGGTGCGGCTGCTCGAGCGGGCCTGAGACCGCGCACGACGAGCAGCATCCGTGGGAAGCCGACGCCGTCGGCGATGCCCCCCGGGCGGCATCGCGCACTCCGTGCGCTTCCCACAGGGACGCGTCGCCCCGTACGCCGGATCCGGCTGTCGCACGGGGCGTGACGAGCGCCCACTGTGGGAGCGAGCTTCAGCTGCGACCGCTTCGATCCGGCCGTTCCGTCGCCGCTGAAGCAGGCTCGCACAGCGGGATTGCGACGAGCCCATGGGTGGACGCGAACTTCAGTCGCGACGGTCCCGTCAGCAAGCCGCTTCGCTCGCCGTCGCGCACTTCCTGCGCGCCCCACGACGCCCGTGGGAAGCCGACGCAGTCGGCGATGCCACCCGGGCGGGATCGCGCACTCCGTGCGCTTCCCACGGGGACGCGTCGCCCCGTACGCCGGTTCCGGCTCTCGCACGTGGCGTGACGAGCGCCCACTGCGGGAGCGAGCTTCAGCTGCGACCGCTTCGATCCGGCCGTTCCGTCGCCGCTGAAGCGGGCTCCCACAGCGGGATTGCGACGAGCCCATGGGTGGACGCGAACTTCAGCCGCGACGGTCCCACCAGCAAGCCGCATCGCTCGCCGTCGCGCACTTCCTGCGCGCCCCACGACGCCCGTGGGAAGCCGACGCAGTCGGCGATGCCACCCGGGCGCCATCGCGCACTCCGTGCGCTTCCCACGGGGACGCGTCGCCCCGTACGCCGGATCCGGCTGTCGCACGCGGCGTGACGAGCGCCCACTGCGGGAGCGAGCTTCAGCTGCGACCGCTTCGATCCGGCCGTTCCGTCGCCGCTGAAGCGGGCTCCCACAGCGGGATTGCGACGAGCCC
>JAZBPF010000221.1:0-7357 GCA_036351515.1 Pseudomonadales bacterium
CCGCGCCGAGCGTTCCCTCATCCAGACCATCGGCCGGGCGGCCCGGAACGCCAACGGTCGCGCGATCCTCTACGCGGACCAGCGCACCGCGTCCATGCAGAAGGCCCTCGACGAGACGGAGCGGCGCCGCGCGAAGCAGATCGCCTTCAACGAGGAACACGGCATCACCCCGGCGACGATCCGCAAGGCCGTTGCCGACGTCATGGAGGGCGCCCGCGAGGAGGGCGAGGGCAGCCGCAAGGGTCGCGGGAAGGGCCGGAAGAAAGTGGCGGAGCCGCGCAGCGCCTACGGGCGCGCCCGTCCGGTCCGCGCCGAGCCCGAGGACCTCGGCAAGGCCATCGCGGCCCTCGAGGAGAAGATGCTCGAGCACGCCCGCAACCTCGAGTTCGAGGAGGCCGCGGCGGCCCGCGACGAGCTGCTCGAACTGAAGGAACGCATGCTGCTCGCGTCCTGACCGGAAATCCGTTGCGGATGGGAATGGCCCTCAATATCATCCGCGCGCTTTTCCTTCTGGTCGGAGTCGGGATCGAATGCGTCTGCAGTCAGCTTTCCTCGTGCTGGTGGCGAGTGCCGGGGCCGCCGCGGCCCAGGGTGCGGTCCGGGACGAGAGCGGGATCGTCGAGGAGATCGTCGTCGGCGGCTCCCAGGTGGCGCCCACCTCGGTCTACGCGGGCGGGCAGGTCGCCCGGGGCGGCCGCGCCGGCCTCTTCGGCAACCTCGACATGATGGAGTCGCCCTTCTCGGGCACCGCCTACACCGAGGACCTCGCCCGCGAGCAGCAGGCCATCAGCATCGGGGACGTGCTGGAGAACGATCCCACGGTGCGGGTCGCCAAGGGCTTCGGGAACTTCCAGGAGGTCTACATCGTCCGCGGGTTCCCGATCTTCTCGGACGACATGTCCTTCAACGGCGTCTACGGGATCCTGCCCCGCCAGTTCGTGGCGGCGGAGCTCGTGGAACGCGTCGAGGTCTTCCGGGGCGCGAACAGCTTCCTGAACGGGGCCGCGCCCGGCGCGAGCGCGGTCGGCGGCCTCGTCAACCTGCTGCCGAAGCGGGCGCCGCAGGAAGACCTCACGCGCCTGAGCGTCGGGCTCGAGGCGCCGTCCCAGCTCTACGGGGCCGTCGATCTCGGCCGCCGCTTCGGTGGCGACGACGCCTACGGCGTGCGCCTGAATGCCGTGCGCCGGGACGGCGAGACGTCCGTGCAGGACCAGGAGCGCGAACTGACCGTACTCTCCCTCGGCACCGACTACGCCGGGGATCGGCTGCGCTTCTCCGCCGACCTGGGCTTCCAGGATCACCGCATCGACGACCCGCGGCCCCAGGTCACGCCGACCGGGGAGATTCCCGATCCGCCGGACGCGAGCGAGAACTTCGCCCAGCCCTGGACCTACACGGACGAGCGCCAGCTCTTCGGGGCCCTGCGCGGGGAATGGGACGCGACGGAGAAAGCGACGGTCTGGCTCGCGGTCGGTGGGCGGAACGGCGAGGAGGCGAACGTCCTCGCGAATCCGAACTCCGACGCCGCCGGGGCCACGAGCGCGTTCCGCTTCGACAACACCCGCGAGGACGAGATCTGGTCCGCGGACGCGGGCGTGCGCGTCGACTTCTCCACGGGGTCGGTCGGCCACCGGCTCATCGTCGCCGGCTCCGTGGTGGACGTCGAATCCCGCAACGCCTTCGCCTTCTCGAGCTTCGCGGGCTTCCCGAACGACCTCTACGCGCCGACGCCGGTGGCGCCGCCGACCCCCGACGCCTTCGTCGGCGGGGATCTGTCGAATCCGCTGCGCACGGAGGCCGTGGACAACCGGAGTCTCGCCGTCGCCGACTTGATCGCCTTTCTCGACGGCCGGCTCCTCGCCACCGTCGGTGTCCGCCAGCAGTGGATCGAGACCCGCTCCTTCGCCGCCGGGACCGGGGTGGAGACCGCTTCCTACGACGAGGATGCGCTCACGCCCTCGCTCGGCCTCGTCTACCGCTGGAGCGACGAACTTTCCCTCTACGCGAACTATGCCGAGAGCCTGCAGCCGGGTCAGGTGGCGCCCGCGAACGTCGGCGGCGAGCCGGTGCTCAACGCCGGCGAGGTGCTCGATCCGTTCCGCGGGGAGCAGCTCGAGCTCGGGGTGAAGTACGACGCCGGAACCTTCGGCGGCGCGGCCTCGCTGTTCACGCTCACGCGGCCCTTGGCCATCGTCCGGGACGGAATCTTCGGGGACGACGGCGAGGAGCTCAGCCGCGGCCTCGAGGTCAGCGTCTTCGGGGAGCCTGCGGACGGCGTGCGGCTGCTCGGCGGCTTCACCTGGCTCGACGCGGAGCTGGTCGAGACCCAGGGCGGCGTGAACGAGGGCAACCGTCCGATCGGCGTCCCCGAGCTCCAGCTGAACGTGAACGGAGAGTGGGACGTGCCGGCGGTCGCGGGCCTGACCCTGGAGGCGCGCCTGCTGTATACGTCGGAGCAGGAGGCGAACGCCGCGAACACCGTGTCCCTCGACGCCTGGACCCGGGTGGACGTCGGGGCCCGGCTCGAGCGGCGGCTCGCGGACCGTCGCGTCACGGCGCGGCTGCGCCTGGAGAACGTGCTCGACGAGGACTACTGGGCGTCCACCGGGGGCTTCCCGGGCGCGAACTACCTGGTGTTGGCGGAGCCGCTGACCGTGCGCCTGTCGGCCTCCGTGGATCTCTGAGGACAGGCCCCCGGGGCCGGGAGGCCAGAGCATGGACGCCGGGGACGTGCGACGCTGGTCCCTCGTCCACAGCTGGACGAGCCTGCTGTGCACGCCGTTCCTGCTCATGCTCTGCCTGACCGGACTCCCGCTCGTCTTCCATCATGAGATCGAGGAGCTGCTCGATCCCTCCGAGTGGAGCCCGGCCCATCCCGACGGTCCTCTCCTGAGCCTGGACGCGATCCTCGCCGAGGCCCTCGCCCGACGCCCGGGCGAGGTGCCGATCTTCATGAGCTTCGACGTGGACCGGCCGGTGGTGAACGTCACCACCGGCCCCACGGCGGACGCGCCCGGCCCGGCCATGCACTTCGCCTCCTTCGACCGCACGAGCGGCGCGCTGGTCCCGCCCCGGAACGACGGCGGGGTCATGGACTTCCTGCTGCAGCTGCACACGGACCTCTTCCTCGGCCTGCCGGGCATGCTGTTCCTCGGCGCCATGGGGGTCCTGTTCCTGGTCTCGCTGGTCTCCGGGGTCGTGCTCTACGCACCGTTCATGCGCAAGCGCGACTTCGGCGTGTTGCGCACGCAGCGCTCCGTGCGCCTGCGGTGGTTGGACTGGCACGACCTCACGGGGATCGTGCTCGTGGCCTGGGTGCTCGTGGTGGGACTAACGGGCGTCGTGAACACCCTCGCCACGCCGATCGTGGACTACTGGAAGTACGATCAACTCGCGGACCTCACGGCAGGGAGCGCCCACGGGGCACCGCCGGCCCCGGAGGCGTTCGCGTCCCTCGACGCGGCGGTGGCGCGGGCGCAGGCCGCGGCGCCGGCCATGCAGCTCCAGTTCGTGGCCTTCCCCGGAGGCAGCTTCTCCACCCGGGATCACTTCGCGGTCTTCCTGCACGGCGACACGCCCCTGACCGCTCATCTCATCACGCCCGCGCTCCTGGACGCGCGCAGCGGCGCCTTCGTCGCCCTGCGGGAGATGCCCTGGTACGTGAAGACGCTGGGGCTGTCCGGGCCGCTGCACTTCGGCGACTACGGCGGGCTCGGGCTGAAGGCCGTCTGGGCGCTCCTCGACGTCGTGACGATCGTCGTGCTCGTGAGCGGTCTCGTGCTCTGGGTCCGTCGCCTGCGGAGCACCGCGCCGGACCCGCGGGGGCTCCCGGCGGGCGCGCTCGGCGCGGAAGGCGGTTGAGTGGCGAACCGGCTGCGACGCCTGCGGCGGGCCACCTTCCCGGTGCCGGGGCTCCTGGGGCTGGCGAGCCTGGCGGGGCTGTCGCTGGCGCTGTTCGTCGAGGGGCCCCTCGACGTCCTCGCGGCCGCGCTCCTGGCCGTTCCGCTCCTCGCCGTGGCGCTGGCGTGGGCGGGCCGGGAGCGGCGGGGCTGAGCGGCCCGCGGTCGTTGCTGCCCCCGGAACCCGACGCTATACTTCGCCGCCCGTCGCGGGAGCCGGCTTCCGCGACGGGTCGACAGGCGCGTAGCTCAGTTGGTTAGAGCACCACCTTGACATGGTGGGGGTCGTTGGTTCGAATCCAATCGCGCCTACCAGACGCCAGGAGACGGGGCCCGCGGGGCCCCGTTTTCGTGTCGCCCGGGGGCTTTCCGAGACCGCGAGCAACCCCTTGCAGGACAGGGGGTTAGCCCGCCCATCGGCTTGCCTGCGCTCCGGGGGCGACCTAGAATCGTGCGGCTGGCTCTCCACGCGGGGAGCGGCAGGGCCGTGCGGGCCTTCCCCGGAGGGGAGTTCGTGCCCGCGCGGGAATCTCGTCACGACGGAGATCGAGACATCAAGCGAGGAAGTCAGGGGCAGTCCCAGTCCAAGCGGGCCACCATCAACGATGCCATCGAGGCACCCGAAGTCCGCCTCATCAGCGACGACGGCAGCCAGGTGGGCATCGTCTCCCGAGCCGACGCGCTCCGCGCCGCGGAAGAGAAGGGCCTCGATCTGGTCCTGATGGCGGCCGACGCCGAACCGCCCGTCTGCCGTCTCATGGACTACGGCAAGATGGTGTTCGAGGCGAAGAAGGAAAAGAACCTCCAGAAGAAGCGTCAGAAGCAGACGCAGCTGAAGGAGATGAAGTTCCGGCCGGGGACGGAGGAGGCCGACTACCAGGTCAAGCTCCGGAACCTGACCCGCTTCCTCAACGACGGCGACAAGGCCAAGGTGACCCTGCGTTTCCGCGGCCGGGAGCTGCTGCATCAGGACCTCGGTCTGGATCTGATGGAACGGATTCGGAACGATCTGGCCGAGATCGGAGTGGTCGAGTTCGAACCCAAGATGGAAGGGCGCCAGATGACGATGGTGATCGCGCCCCGGTCTCGCAAGAAGCACTGAGACCGACGCGATCGGAGAGGGAGCCGGAACGGGCCACCGCTTCCGTTCGGCCCCCGGGGTCCGGCACGAGCCGGACGGATGCGGGGTGTCGCGCCGCGACGCCCTGATACATCAAATGCGGAGCAGAGAGAAGATGCCGAAGATCAAGAGCAACAAGGGAGCGCTCAAGCGCTTCCGCAAGCGCGCCAACGGTTTCAAGCGCCGCGCGGCGTACCGGAACCACATCCTCACGAAGAAGCCGACGAAGCGGAAGCGCCACCTGCGCGGCATGGAGCCCGTGCACGAGGCGGACGTGCAGCTCATCAAGCGCATGCTCCCGCAGCACCGGACCTGAGGAGGGCGAGCCATGGCACGAGTCAAGCGCAGCGTCGTCTCCCGGGAGCGGCGCAAGAAGGTCCTGAAGGCGGCGAAGGGCTACTACGGCGCCCGCAGCCGCACGTTCCGCGTCGCCAAGCAGGCGGTCACGAAGGCGGGGCAGTACGCCTACCGGGACCGCCGGCAGCGCAAGCGCCAGTTCCGCGCCCTGTGGATCCAGCGCATCAACGCCGGTGCGCGGGAGCACGGCCTGTCCTACAGCCGGCTCATCGACGGGCTGAACAAGGCGCAGGTGGAAGTGGACCGCAAGGTCCTCGCCGACCTGGCCGTGAACGAGAAGGCGGCCTTCGGCAAGCTGGTCGAGACCGCGAAGCAGGCCCTCGCGGCCTGAGCCCGGCGCCTCCCCCGGAGGCGTCGCGCCCCGAGAGAGCCAGGCTGCGTTCCCGCGCATCCTGGCTCTTTCGTTTCCGGGCCCCGGGCACGGCCCGGCATCGACGGATGAGCACATGAAGGAACTGGACACGCTCGTCGCCGCCGCCGAGGCGGCGGTGGACGCCGCGGAGGACGAGCGCACGCTCGAGGAGCTGCGGGTGCGCTACTTCGGCAAGAAGGGCGAGATCACCGCGCTCCTGAAGACCCTCGGCCGGCTCCCGGAAGACGAACGCCGCGAGGCGGGCCAGCGCATCAACGCCGCGCGGGATCGCGTCCAGGCGCGCTGGGACGCGCGCCGGGAAGCGCTCGCGGAAGCGGCGCGGTCGGCGCGCATCGACGCCGAGACCGTGGACGTGACGCTGCCGGGGCGCCGCGGCGACGCCGGCGGCCTCCATCCGCACACGCGCACGATGACGCGCATCGAGACGATCTTCCGCAACGCCGGCTATGCGGTGGAGTCGGGGCCGGAGATCGAGACCGACTACTACAACTTCGAGGCCCTGAACATTCCGCCGCACCATCCGGCGCGGGCCATGCACGATACCTTCTACCTGGCCGATCGGGGCAACGCCGCGCCCGGCGATCCCGAGGCCGGTGGCTGGCTGCTGCGCACGCACACCTCACCGGTGCAGGCCCGGGTCATGGAACGCACGGAACCGCCGATCCGCATCATCTGCCCGGGCAAGGTCTACCGCGTGGACTCGGACGTCACGCACACGCCCATGTTCCACCAGGTCGAGGGCCTCGTCGTCGACCGGGGCATCAGCATGGCGCACCTGAAGGGCACGGTGATCGAGTTCCTGCGCGTGTTCTTCGAGGCGGAGCTGGCCGTGCGCTTCCGCCCGAGCTACTTCCCCTTCACGGAACCGTCGGCGGAGGTGGACGTGGAGTGCGTCCACTGCCGGGGCGAGGGCTGCCGGGTCTGCTCCTGGACCGGCTGGCTCGAGGTCATGGGCTGCGGGATGGTGCATCCGAACGTGCTCGAACTCTCGGGCATCGACCCGGAGGAGTTCACGGGCTTCGCCTTCGGCTTCGGGCCCGACCGCCTGTCGATGCTGTACTACGGCGTCGACGACCTGCGCCTGTTCTACGAGAACGACCTGCGCTTCCTCGGCCAGTTCCGCTGAGGACCGAACGAGAAGACGGACAGGGAATCCTGCGCGATGAAGCTCCCCGAACGATGGCTGCGTGAGTGGGTCCATCCGCCCGTGGACACGGACGCGCTCGTGGCCCAGCTGTCCATGGCGGGCCTCGAGGTGGACGGCGTCGAGCCGGCCGCGGCGGAGTTCTCCGGCGTCGTCGTCGGCGAGGTGCGTGCCGTGGAGCCCCATCCGGACGCCGACAAGCTGCGCGTGTGCACCGTGGCGGACGGCGCGGGCACCCACACGGTGGTCTGCGGCGCCCCGAACGTCACCGTCGGCATGAAGGCGCCCTACGCGCGCGTCGGGGCGCAGCTCCCCGGCGGGCTCGCGATCCGCCGGGCGAAGCTCCGCGGCGTGGAGTCGGCGGGCATGCTCTGCGGCGCCGACGAACTCGGCCTGGCCGAGGAGCGCGACGGTCTGCTCGAGCTGCCGGACGAACTCGAGACCGGCGCGGATCTCCGCGCCGC
>JAZBPF010000222.1:0-6066 GCA_036351515.1 Pseudomonadales bacterium
GACGCCGCCCTGCTGGTGCTCGCCGGTCCGGTCACCATGCTGCCGCTGCTGTGCTTCGCCGCCGCGGCGGCGCGGCTGACGCTCGGGACCCTCGGCTTCTTCCAGTACCTCGCGCCGACGCTCCAGTTCCTCCTCGCCGTGTTCGTCTTCGGCGAGCCCTTCGCGCCGGGCCAGTGGGGGACCTTCGGGCTGATCTGGGCGGCGCTGGTGCTCTTCAGCGCCAGCGCCCTGCACGAGCGCCGGCGCCTGCGACGGGCCCGCCTCGCGCCCGAACCGGCGCCTTCCTGAGAGGGGGTGTCCATCCTGCCCGCCGTCGCCGCAGCGGGGCATCCTCCGAACACCCCCGGAGTCTCACCCCCAGCCGCGCAGTTCCTGGGCCCGGGCGAGGTGGGCGATGCGCCGGCGGTGGCCCGGATGGCTCGAGAGCCAGGGCGGCAGGCGCAGCACGGGGCGGACCCGGGCCAGGGCGGCCTCGAGGCGCGCGACGCGAGCCAGGGCCTCGGCCATGGGGCGGGCGTCGCCCAGCAGCTCCGCGGCGACGAGGTCGGCGGCCAGCTCCCGGGTGCGCGAGAGGGAGAGGAGCACGAGCAGGCTCGGGACCGGCAGCAGGAGCGCCGCGGCGAGGGCGGTTCCCGGCGGGGGCTCCACCTCCGTGACCAGGCTCAGGGGCAGGGACAGCACCGCCGCGAGGACGATCACCGCGCTCAGGGTCGAGGTCACCGCGTGGGTGTAGCTCGCGAGCTGCATCATCGCCTGGTCCCGGTTCGCCACGTGCGCGAACTCGTGGGCGCAGATCGCCGCGAGCTCCCGGGGCGGACACTCGCGCAGCGCACCCTCGGAGAGGGCGAGGGCGTCGCCGTCGCGTCCCTGCACGCAGAGCGCGTTGATCTCCGGCCGCGGCAGGAGCCAGAGCTCCGGCGGCCGGTCGAGGCCCGCGCGGCGGGCGAGGGGACCGAGGAGGCCCTCCAGGCGCAGGGCCACGGCCGCGGGCGCCGGTCGGGCGCGGTGCATGCGCAGGACCGTGGCCGCGGGGAGGAGTCGGTAGCCGGTGCTCGCGACCACGAGGAAGCCGGCGGCGAGGAGGAAGCCGGGGGTGCCGGCGACGGCCAGGTTCAGCAGCAGGTAGAGCGCCGCCAGCGCGACCAGGTGCAGGCGCGTGGCGTCCCGGTGGTGCCGGGCGAGGGCGTCCTCGGGACGGCGGCGGATCACGGGTTCGCCGTCATCGGCCGGTCATGGCCCGCGTGCATGGTCGACGCCGGAAACGATTTGAATCCACGATCGTTCCTGCTCATGATGAGCCAAACCGGCCGGCAGGAAGGCGCCATGCAGCCCACGCCTCCGGGCATCCAGCCGGGGACCGCCCCGGTGACCGAACGCACGCCGCGCATCCTGCGCGTGAACGTGGCCGGACAGCCCGTCGAGTGGCTGAGCTGGCAGGAGGCGGTCTGCCTCCACTCCCGCGAGCTCGTGGTCTGGAGCCTCGGGGAGACGGTGTTCCGGCTCCGCGGCGGCCACGCCCGCGCCACCGGTCGGCGCACGATCATCGACCTGCAGAGCATCATCGCCTGCGACGGGCGCATCACCCATCCCGTCCGCACGCGCCCTCCGCTCACGAACCGTGCCCTCTTCCGTCGCGATTCGAACCTCTGCATGTACTGCGGGCAGCCCTTCCAGGATCGCGACCTCACGCGCGATCACGTGGTGCCCCGGTCCCGGGGCGGTACCGACCACTGGGAGAACGTGGTGGCGGCATGCAAGCGCTGCAACCACCACAAGGGCAACCGGCTCCTCGAGGAGATCGACCTCGAACTCCGCGCGCTCCCCTACACCCCCAACTTCGCCGAGTACCTCGCGCTCATCAACTCCGGCCGGATCCTCGGGGACCAGATGGAGTTCCTGAAGGCGCAGTTCGGCCGCGACAGCCGCCTGAAGCACTGAGTCGCGCCCGCCGGGCACCCGTGTTCAGGGCGCGCAGCCGAAGCGCTCGCGCGCCGCGGCGAGGGCCTCGTCCTCGTCCGAGAAGCGGAACGCGATGGCGAGCAGCTCGCAGCGCTCCGCGTCGTCCCGCACCCGCTCGTCCGCGGCGAGCTCGTCGATCAGGATCGGCAGCGTCGTGCGTGCATCGTCCATGAGGATGCCCCCGGGGCCCGTGTCCAGGAGCACGTGCGTGCGCCCGAGCTCCGGTGCGAAGTCCCGCCAGAGCGGCGCCTCGCCGTGGCCGCGGCCCGGGTCCAGGCTCCGGGCGAAGGCGGCCCAGTAGCCCATCATGTCTCCCGACAGGGCGAGGCGCCCCTCGGCGTTGTCGTCGTGGAAGAGCAGCCCCGACTGCGGCCCCACGTCCCAGTGGCCGAAGACGAAGGGGATCTCGAGGCCGTGGGCGGCGCCGAGGAGCGCCGAGAGGTCGATGCCGAGGAAGCTGCCCTCCTCGTCCCAGTCCCAGCGGTAGGTCCAGACCGGGACGCCGGCGGCGCGGAGCTGCCGCGCAGGGTCGTCGACGCCGCGGAGCTTCCAGGCGCGGGCGCCGTACTCGGCCTCGAGCTCGTAGCGGCGCGGGTCCCGGCGCCAGAGGGGCACGCCGAGGAAGCGCTGCACGCGCTCCGGATCGAAGGCCATGAAGATCTTGTTCTCGTCCCGGTTGCTGCCGAGGATCGTGGGCACGGCGAGACTCCGCGCGGGATCCGAGAGCAGTGCGAGGAACGGCTCCTCCGGCAGCACCGCGCCGTCGCGGATCACCGCCGGGGAATCGGGCCCGAGGAGTCCCGAGTCGCCGTAGAGGTCGAAGAGTTCCCGCACGGAGAGCGTGCGCAGACGCTGGGCGATCGCGCGCGCGGACGTGCCCTCGGCGCGTTCCCGGGCGCAGGCGCGGTCGCAGGCGTCGCCGAGGTCGCGCCGCAGCAGGCGCAGCACGATCTCCCGGCTGCTGCTCGCGAGCCCCGGCTCCGGCGCGTCGGCGTAGTGGCTCGCCTCGGCCACGGACACGCTGCCGGTTCCGCCGCTCTGCAGGATGGCGCCCCGGAACAGCCCCCGCGCGTCCGGGGCCACGAGCAGGCTCGCGAGGTTCGTCGCACCCGCGGATTCCCCGAAGACCGTCACGCGTGCCGGGTCGCCGCCGAAGGCCGCGACGTGCTCCTGCACCCAGGCGAGCGCCCGCAGGAGGTCGAGGGTGCCGTAGTTGCCGGACGCGTCCGCGGGCCCGTCTCCGGCCAGGGCGGGGTGATGGAACCAGCCGAGGGGACCGAGGCGGTAGTTCAGGGTGATCACCACGACGCCCTCGCGGGCGGCGAGGGGCCCGCCGTCGTAGAAGCCTCCGTGGCCGACGCTGTTGCCGCCGCCGTGGATCCAGACCAGCACCGCCCGCTCGCCGGCGCCGGCGTCCGCCGGGGCCCAGACGTTCAGGAAGAGACAATCCTCCTCGCCCCAGAGCTCGCCCGTCACCCGCGGGGGCGCGCCGCCGAGGGGCGTGCCGATCTGCGGGCAGGCGGCGCCGAAGCGCAGCGCCTCGCGCTCGCCCTCCCAGGGAGCGGGGGGGCGCGGCGCCTTCCAGCGCAGTTCGCCGACCGGGGGCGCGGCGTAGGGAACCCCGAGCCAGGCGTGGGCGCCGTGGTCGTCCGTGAAGCCCACCAGCGTCCCCTGGGCGATGGTCCGGCGCGTGTCCGCGTCCGCGCGCGCCGGCGCGTCGTCGTCCCGCCCGGCGCAGCCGGCGAGCAGGAGGGCGACGAGCAGGAGCGCGGGGCGTCCCGGGCGGCGGGCCGGCATGGTCAGCGCGCTCCCGCGATGCCGACGAGCACGTCCGCGAGACGCGCCGGGTCGGCGTAGAAGGGCGAATGTCCCGTGGCGAGTTCGATCACGGGATCGCAGGGCGTGCGCTCGAGCAGACGCCGCTGCATGGTCGCGGAGATCGCGCGGTCCTCGCTGCACAGCACGTAAGCGCGCGGGACCGTGCCGAAGCGCTCCGCGGACAGGGCCACGGGTTCGCGCAGGGGGCCCATCGGCTGGGGCACGAGGCGCGCGAGGGCGGCGTCGGCGTCCGCCTCCGGACAGTCGTGGTAGAAGATCCGGCGCGCGTCGGCGGGGTCGAGCACGAGGGTGCCGGGGGTCTCCCCGCGCCGGAGGGCGGCGTTCAGCTCCGTCTCCGGGTCCTCGCCCCCGAGGGTCCCGAGAACCTCGCCGTCCCGGGGCAGGAACGCGCAGAGATAGGTGAGGCCGGTCAGGTGCTCGGGCATCCGCTCGGCCACGAGCGAGATCACCGCGCCCGCCATGCTGTGGCCGACGAGTTCCACCGGGCGGTCCAGTTCGCGCACCCAGCTCGCGACGCGCTCGGCGCAGAGCTCGAGGGTCACCTCCGCCGCCGGCGTGCCGTCGGCGCCGAGGCCCGGCAGGTCCGGCGCCGTGACGGTGGCGCCGTGGGCCTCCAGCAGCGGCGTGAGGCGGTCCCAGCACCAGGCGCCGTGCCAGGCGCCGTGGACGAGCACGAAGTGCATGGCGATCGCTCCCTCGTCGCGGTCCGCGGTCAGCCGAGCCGCGCGACCACATCATAGCCATGGAGCCAGTCGTAGCGCGCCATGGCCAGTTCCGGCGCGAGACGGCTGCCGAGGCCGAGCTCGAGGTCGCGCGCAAGCCGCTTCAGCCGCGCGCGCTCGTGGAAACGCTCGCCCTGCGCCCGCGCCTCGCGCTGCACGCGCGCCGTCCGCGGGCGCCGCAGGCGCTGGTAGCGGTCCAGGGCGGCCCCGGGGGCGTCCTCGTCGCGATCCTCGAGCAGGCGCGCGAGCGCCCAGGCGTCCTCGAGGGCCATGCACGCGCCCTGGGCGAGGAAGGGCACCATGGGATGGCAGGCGTCGCCGAGGAGCGTGACCCGGTCACTGCTCCAGCGCGGCAGCGGCGGCCGGTCGTGCAGCGCCCACTTCCAGGGGGTATCGACGGCGGCGAGGAGCTCCCGCAGCGCCGGATGCCAGTCCCGGAAGGCGTCCGCGAGCTCCGCCGGTGTCGCGGCGGCGGTCCAGCTCTCCTCGCGCCAGTCGTCCCGCTCGACCACGGCGACGACGTTCACGTCGCCGCCGTCTCCCAGCGGATAGTGCACGAGATGCCGGGCGGGCCCGAGCCAGGCGGTCACGACCGGGCGCCGGAGGGACGCCGGCACGGCGTCGGCGGGGACCACCGCGCGATAGGCGACGTTCCCCGTGAAGCGGGCGTCGTCGGCGCCGAGAAGCGTCTCGCGCACCCGCGAGTGGATCCCGTCCGCGCCCAGGAGGAGCGCGGCGTCCAGGGTTCCGGTCGCCAGCTGCACGCGCACCCCGTCCGCGTGCTCCTCGAAGCCCGTGCAGCGGGCGCCGGTCTCGAGGGGGATCCCGCGCTCGACCACCGCGTCCCGGAGCAGGTGGAACAGCGCCGGCCGGTGCACGTCGTAGTAGGGCGCGCCGTAGCGTTCCTCGGAGCTGCGGCCGAGGGGGCGGAAGGCGATCAGGCGGCCGCTGCGGGCGTCCCGGAGCTGGATCGCCTCGGGCCGGTGGCCGATCGCCGCGAGTCCCTCGCGCAGACCGAGGGCGTGGAGCACGCGGACGCCGTTCGGGGACAGCTGGATCCCGGCGCCGGTCTCCCCCGCCAGATCCCGCGCCTCCAGGACGCGCGGGGCGAAGCCCGCCTCGGCGAGCGCGAGGGCCGCCGCGAGTCCGCCGATGCCGGCGCCGACGACGGCGACGTCCACGGCGTCAGCGGGCCCGCCGCCAGCGGGTGCCTTCCGCCGTGTCCTCGAGCTCGATGCCCGCCTCGAGGAGCGCATCGCGGAGGGCGTCGGCGCGGGCGAAGTCCCGCGCCTTCCGCGCGGCGGCGCGCTCCGCGAGCTTCGCCTCGATCTCCTCGTCGGTCGGACCTGCCTCCGCACCCGGCGCGCCCCGGAACCAGCGCTCCGGCGTCTCCTGCAGCAGGCCGAGGAGGTTCGCGCTGGCGCGGAGCCGCCGGGCGAGGGCGAGGCGCGTCTCGCGGTCCTCCGCGCGATGCACCGCCCCGGCGAGCGCGTGGAGGGCGGCGAGGGCCTCGGGCGTGCCGAGATCGTCGTCCAGGGCCGCGACC
>JAZBPF010000223.1:0-14727 GCA_036351515.1 Pseudomonadales bacterium
CTCGCCGGCTGGTTCGTCGCCCGGCTTCTCGCCCACCCCGCCGTGGCGAAGGAGGACATCCGGGCCCTGCGCGTGCGCGTGTCCTCCGGCACGAACCAGTGGGCGTCGCGCGAGTGGACGGCCGCGTGAGGCTCGCCGTCGTCACCGGGGCCAGCGCGGGGATCGGCGCCGCCACCGCCGCCGCCTTCCTCGCCGACGGCTGGCGCGTCACCAGCGTCTCCCGGCGGCCCTGTCCCGTGCCCGGCGCGGACAGCCTCGCCTGCGATCTCGCCGACCCCGCGGCCGTGGACGAGGCCGCCGCCGCGCTCGCCGAGGCCGCCGCCGCGGCGGAGCGGGTCGTGCTCGTCCACAACGCCTCGCTGCTGCGCCACGACGCCGCGGACGGCACGGACCCCGAGGACTTCGCGCGGGTGCTGCAGGTCAACCTCGGCGCGCCGAACGCCCTGAACCGCGCGATCCTCCCCCGCCTCGGGGCGGGCTCCGCCGTCGTCTACGTGGGCTCGACGCTGTCGGAGAAGGCGGTCCCCGGCGCGCACAGCTACGTCGTCACCAAGCACGCCGCCGTGGGCATGATGCGCGCGACCTGCCAGGACCTGGCGGGCCGGGGCGTCCACACGGCCTGCGTGTGCCCGGGCTTCACGGACACGGCGATGCTCCGCGAGCACGTGGGCACGGACGCCGGGACCCGCGCGGCCGCCGCGTCCCTGTCCGCCTTCGGCCGCCTCATCGAACCGGCCGAGATCGCCGAGACCATCGTCTGGGCGGCCACCCATCCGGTGGTGAACGGCGCCGTGATCCACGCCAATCTCGGGCAGCTGGAACGCTGAACTCCCGCCGCGGCACGCCCCGCGGCTCGTCCCTGGATGCACCGCGCCACGGCGCGACCGACCGGAAGGATCCCCATGACCGAAGACGCCCTCCGTGAACGCCGGGAACGCGTGTTCCTGGTCCTCGCCGGGATCTTCCTGTGCGCCATGACGATGCTGAACATCATCGGCATCACCCGCTTCGTCCAGCTCGGACCCATGGCGCTGGCCGTGGGCGTACTCCCCTACCCGCTCACCTTCCTGGTCACGGACCTGATCAGCGAACTCTACGGCCGGGCGCGGGCGAACTTCCTCGTCTGGACGGGGCTCGGACTGAACTTCTTCATCCTCGCGGTCATGTGGGCGGGCCAGGCGCTGCCGGCCGTGAACGCGGAGGCCATGCCCCCCTGGCAGATCCTCCGGCTCTCGGAGGGGGTGTTCCTGCCGAACGGCGACACGGTGGAAGGCGCCATCGAGTTCTTCCAGCTCCTCTACTACTGCACCTCCGGGGCGGTCTTCGCCTCCATGCTCGCCTACATCGCCGCGCAGTTCTGCGACGTGCAGCTGTTCCACTTCTGGAAGCGCGTCACCCGCGGCAAGCACCTGTGGATCCGCAACAACTTCTCCACCCTGATCAGCCAGCTCGTGGACTCGTTCATGGTGATCACGGTCACCTTCGGCGCGGCCTTCCTCGCCGGCGACATGGCCCTGGCGGCCATGCTCACGCTCATGGGCAGCAACTACCTCTTCAAGATGTTCGTGGCCCTGGCCGACACCGGCCCCTTCTACCTCGCCACCTGGTGGCTCCGGGGCTGGCTGCGGATCGAGGACCCGACCCTGGAGTGGGCGGACGCCCGCTGAGCACGGGGTCGCGGCGGCGCCGCGACCGCCCCTTCCGGACCGGAAGACCGTTCGTCGGCGACGAACGGTCGTTCCCCGACGGACCGCCGCCGGAAGGCCGCGGACGGGCTCCGACATGAACCGGACGTTCCTCCATTGTTTCCCGGATGTTTCTGCAGGCCCAATTCTGCAGAAAAACGGGAATTCTGATGGAGAGACCGCTACACTCGTTCATGCAGAAGTCAGGAATCTCCCTGCATCCTGACCTTCGTCGGACGGCCTTCGCGCCGCGAGGGACGTCCGACACGAAATCGTGTTCTATTGTTCGTCATACGCTTACGTGTCAAACTGCACGTTGGTTCGTCGCTACCGGAGCCGCGGTCGGTCCGACCGCAGGGAACGAAGCGACGCAGGAACGCACGAAGAAAACTGAAGAGCGGGATCTCGACGACACGCGCATGGCGACCTACGACGAGTGCGTTGCGCACATTCAGCAGTTGCTCTCGGAGACGGTCGCACAGGGCGAGGTGGTCGCCGAGGACGTCGATCTGATCGAGGAGCTGGGCCTGGCGTCCCTGGACGTCATGGAACTCATCGAGCACCTCGAGGACGTCTTCGACATCTCCTTCCCCATCAACGAGCTCGGCGACGTGCGCACGATCGGGGATCTGGCCCGCAGGGTCCAACCACTCACGTGACCGGTGACCAATGAGCCTTCTCGACAAACTCGAAGCTGCCCGCAGCTTCCAGGATCACCTCGGCGAACTCGGCGTCAACGCCATCGGGGCGACCATCGACGTGGTCGGCTCCGCGACGGAGGGCCGCATCGAGGGCCGTCGGGTGGTGCTCGCGGGCACCAACAACTACCTGGGCCTGACCTTCGACCCCGCCTGCGTCGAGGCCGCCATGCAGGCGACCCGCTCGCACGGCACGGGTACCACGGGCTCCCGCCTCGCCAACGGCACCTACTCGAGTCACGCCGCGCTCGAGCGTGAGCTCGCGGAGTTCCTCGGCGCGAAGTCGACCATCGTCTTCACCACGGGCTACGTGGCGAACGTCGGCACGATCTCGACGCTCGCGGGCCCCGGCGACGTGATCGTCCTCGACGCGGATTCGCACGCGAGCATCTACGAGGGCGCGAAGCTCTCCGGTGCGGAGATCTACCGCTTCCGGCACAACGACCCGGCGGACCTCGAGAAGCGTCTGAAGCGCCTCGGGGACCGCTGCAGCCGAACCCTCGTGATCGTCGAGAGCCTCTACAGCATGCTCGGGGACATCTCGCCGCTGCGCGAGTTCTGCGAGGTGAAGGAGCGCTACGGCGCGCACCTGCTCCTCGACGACGCCCACAGCTTCGGCGTCATGGGGCGCAACGGTCGCGGTCTGGCCGAGGAGCTCGGTGTCGAGGACCGCATCGACTTCGTCACGGGCACCTTCTCGAAGAGCCTCGGCAGCGTCGGCGGCTGGTTCGCGAGCCGGCGTCACGACGTCTCGCCGCTGCGCGCACAGATCCGTGCCTACATGTTCACGGCGTCGTCGACGCCCTCGGTGATCGCCTCCACGCGGGCGGCGCTGCAGCTCGTGGGCAAGCGCTCGGAGCTGCGCACGCGCCTGTGGCGGAACTGCGCCCGGGTGCACTCGGCGCTCGAGGGGCTGGGCTTCACGCTCGGCGCGCCCGCGAGCCCGGTGATCGCGAGCATCATGGACAGCCCGGAGCAGGCCGCCCGGGCCTGGCAGGTGCTGCTCGACGCCGGCGTCTACGTGAACCTCGTGGTTCCGCCCGGCGCGCCGAAGAACCTCAGCCTCCTGCGCTGCAGCCTCTCGGCCGCGCACACGCCGGAGCAGATCGAGCACATCATCGACGCCTACGCCCTCGTGGCCGAACAGGTCCTGGGCAAGCGTCGCCCCGCCGTCGCCGGCGCGGTGTGATGGGGCCCGGCGCTCCGGCGTCGGCGCTCCCCTCGATCCCCACCGTTCCCCTCCCCGCCGGGCACCGGCCCGGGCGGGGGTGGGTATCCCGCTCCGCCTCTCCGCGTCCGGCCCGGAATCCGTGAGCCCCAGCCCGTGAAAGCCATTCCGCCGCGCGCACCCGTCGGGGCACGCATCTGGGCCCTCCTGTCGCACCGCAGCGGCGAGGGGCAGCAGATCCTCGGCCTCGCCGAGGCCCTCGAGCGGGAGCTCGGCTGGGGCTTCCGGGTGCTGCAGCCGCGCTGGAACGCCCTCGCCTCCCCCCTCGGACTCCTGCGCCGCGTCGGCCTCGCGGGGGTCGCCCCGGAGGACCGGGAAGCGCTCGAGCGCGAGTCCCCGGATCTGGTGATCTCCTCGAGCCTGCGCAACGAACCCGTGGCCCGCTGGATCGCCCGCCTCGGCGGCGGCCGCACCGCGACCGTGTTCCTGGGCCGCACCTGGGCGCCCGCGGACGCCTTCGACCTGACCGTGACCACGCCCCAGTACCGGGTGCGTCCCCATCCCCGCGTCCTGGAGAACCCCGGCACCGTCCACCGTCTCTCGAACCCCGGGCTGGCCGAGGCCCGGGACCGCTGGGCCGGCGCCTTCGCCACCCTGCCCCGGCCGCGCCTCGGCGTGCTCGTCGGCGGCGACAGCGGCCCCTTCGTGCTCGGCCCCCGCGCCGCGACGCGGCTCGCCGAGCGGGCCCGGGCCCTGGCCGGCGACGGCTCCGTGATCGTGACCACGAGCGCCCGCACCGCCCCGGAGGCCAGCGCGGCGCTGGCCCGCGGACTCCAGGGCACCCCGTACCACCTCTGGCGCTGGGCGCCGGAGGGCGACAACCCCTACTTCGGCATCCTCGCCTGGGCCGACGCCCTCCTCGTCACGGGCGACAGCATCGCCATGGTCTCCGAGGCGGTGGCGACCGGACGGCCCGTGCGTCTGTTCGATCTCGGGGGCATGCGCGGCGACCCGGCGCCGGCGGAGCGGGACCGGACCCCGAAGGCTCGCGCCTACGCGGCGCTCATGCGCCTCGGTCCACGACGCCTGTCGCGCGACCTCGGCCTCGTGCACGAACGCCTCGTCGCGACCGGGGCCGCCGCCTGGGACGACGTGCCCCTGCCGGAGCACGGGCCGGAAGCCCCGCCGCAGGTCGTGGCCGACGGCCACCTCGGCGCCACCGTGCGGCGCGTGAAGAGCATCGTGGAGGCGCGGCGGCGCTGACCCGCGCCTCTGCGCGTCAGTCGCGGGGCGACGCCATCCGCGCGGGCGCGGCGCCCGGCGCGGTCTCGAGGCCGACGCGGCCGCGCTCGATGCGGTAGACCCGGTCCGCGAGGCTGGTCAGCGTGGAATGGTGGGAAACCACGAGGATCGTGAGCTCGCCGGTGAGCGCGCGGAGCGTCTGCGCGATGGCCCGGTCGCTCTCCGGATCCAGCGCGCTCGTGGCCTCGTCGAGGATCAGCAGGCGCGGGGCGCCGACGAGGGCGCGGGCGATCATGATGCGCTGGCGCTGCCCCCCGGAAATGCGGGTGCCCCGTTCCCCCACCACCGTGTCGACGCCCTCCGGCAGCACCGAGACGAAGTCCCAGGCGCCCGCCGCCCGCAGCGCCCGCTCGACCTCGGCCTCGGGCACCTGCTCGTCCCCGAGGGTCACGTTGCGGCGTACGGAGGCGTGGAGCAGGAGGTTCTCCTGGGGCACGTAGCCGATGCGGTGCCGCCAGGCGGCGAGATCGATCTCCGCGAGATCCACCCCGTCGATGCGCACGACGCCGCGCGTGGGCCGCACGAGCCCCATGACGAGGTCCGTGATCGTCGTCTTCCCGGAACCCGACTCCCCGACGAGGCAGGTGAGCTGCCCGGCGGGAATCTCCACGTCCGCTTCCTTCAGGATGTCGTGCTCGCCGTAGGAGAAGCTCACCCGCTCGAGCTCGATGCCGCGCTCGAGGGAAGGCTCCCGGGTTCCGGCGCCGGGCTCCGCCGAACGCTCCGCGTCCGCGATGGCGTCCTCCAGGGCCCAGTAGGCGGACTCGAAGACCGCCATCTTCTGGTACTGCTTCTGCACCTTGCCGACCTGCTTGAGCAGGTTCGCGAGGATGAGCACCAGGAAGGTGACCGTGGCCATCTGCACGTCGAAGAACGACAGGGCGATGAAGACGCCGGCGGCGATGACCACGGCGTACATGGGCTCCTGGGCGGACTCGAGCGCCGCCGTCGCCAGCGCCTCGCGGCGCAGGGCTCCGCGCAGCTGACCGGTCTCCTCGGACAGCACGTGGTCCGCGAGCCCCTCCCGTCCCATGGCCTTGAAGCTCTTCACGGACTGGAGCGTGTCCGTGAGGGACGCGAGCAGCTGCCGGTACCACTGGGTCTGGAGCACGCCGCCGTCGCGGCCCATGCGCACGAGGCGCCGGGAGACGAGGAGCACCACGGCACCGGCCACGAGGGCGAGCGCCGTGGCCTTCGCCGAGACCGCGAGGGCGAAGAAGGCGTAGACCGCCGACTCGATGGAGAGGGCGACGACGCGCACGCCCATGACGTAGGCGAGGGAGGCCCGGTAGGCCTCCGTGCTCATGGCGTTCGCGAGGCGCCCCGGCGACTGGCCGGCGAAGTAGGTCCAGCGCGACCGGAGGATGCCCCGGAGCAGGCGCATGCGCAGCTCCGTGGACACGTCCGCGGCGATGAAGCCGATCCGCGTCTCGGCGAAGAGCACCATGGCGCTCTTCAGGCACACGGCGGCGACGATGATGCCGAGGAGCACGCCGAGCGTGGGCGCAAGGCCGAGCCCCCCGAGCAGGTCGACCACCGCCTGCTCGAGTTCGCCGCGCGGCCCCTCGCTCTCGAAGGCGACGTTCAGGAGCGGCAGGAGCGCCGAGAGCCCGACGCTGCTCGCGACCCCGGCGAGGAGCAGCGCGAGCACGAGCACGATGCTCTGGGCCGGATAGCGCGAGGCGAAGCTCTTGAAGATGGCCATGCGGGATTCCGGATCAGTGGGCGCGCCGGAGCACGAGGGTGACCACGACGGCGAGGATCGACGGCGGCACGAGGGCCACCACGACCGGGGGAACGCCGGCCACGACGCCGGCGTTGGCGACGATCTGGTCCCCGAGGTAGTAGACCAGCCCCCCCGCGAGCGCCAGCAGCACGTATCCCGCGCTGCCGTGCCGCGGACCCGAGAGCGCGATGGGGACGGCGAGGAGACCCGTGAGGAGCGCGGAGACCGGGAGCATCCACATGCGCCAGTAGGCGAGCTCCCAGCGCAGGCTCGGCTGCCCGGTGCGTTCGAGATAGTCAATATAGCCAGCGAGGTCCGTGAACGAAAGGCTGTCCACGGGCGGCGCGTGCAGGAAGGTGTCGTCCGCCCACCAGGGACGCCAGCGGAGCGGACCGATCTCCTCCACGCTCAGCTGGTTCTCCGCGAACACGCGCCGGCGCGCGTCCACGAGTCGCCAGGTGCCGTCCTCGGCCAGGTCCGCGGAGGACGCGGTGATCACCTCCTCCACCCCCGCGTCCGGCGACAGTCGGTAGATGCGCACGTCCACCGGGACGCGCCCGTGCTCCAGGGAACCCACTTCCACGAGCGTCTGCCCGGACCGGGACCAGAAGCCGCGGCCGGCCACCTCGTCGGCGCGACCGAGCGCCACGTCCCGGGAGAACGTGGCGCCCGCGTAGAGCGCCGGCGCCACGTACTCGTGGGCGAGGGGGGTGAGCACGAGGAGCGCGAGGCCCGGGACCATGGTCGCCCGGGCGATGCGGGCGAGGCCCATGCCGGCCGCGCGGAGCACCACGAGCTCGCTGCGGCGGGCGAGCTGCCAGAGGGCGAGCGCCGCGCCGAAGAGCGTGATGAAGGGCAGGAGCCGCAGGATGCGCGCCGGCGTGGTCATGGCCACGAACCAGAGCGCGCGCATGGCGTCGTAGCTGCTCTCGCCCACGCTCTCGAGCTCCTCGCGGAAGGCCAGGAGCGAGAACAGGGCCACGAGGATGCCGGCCACGACGGCGTAGCCGCGGAGCACCTCGCCGGCGACGTAGCGGTCGATGCGGGTCAGGCCGATCACAGGCGCGCCCTCGCGATGCCGCGGATCGCCGCGAGCACGACGAAGGGGAGTACGGGCAGCCACCAGATCCCGGGCACGGGCGGGATCCCGCCGTTCTCCAGGGAGGTGTGCGCGGCCGCGGCGAAGTAGAAGACGAGCACGTAGGTGGCGATGCCGCCCACCGTGCGCAGGTTCGTCGCGGAGCCCGGCGCGAAGCTGCCGAGCGCGCCGGCCACGAGGGTCATGCCGAAGGTCATGAGCGGCAGCGTGAAGCGCCACTGGAGCTCCGCGACGTCCTTCGGCGCCGTCGCGTCGAGGAGCGCGCCCGTGGGCCGAGCGCGGCGGTTCGAGGCGTTGCCGAGCACCGAGTCGAACTGCCAGCGATAGCGGAGTTCCTCGAAGCGGTGGCGCCGGTCCCCCACCTCCGGGCCCGAGGCGAGGGTCAGCGCCTGCCCCTGGCGGAAGGCCACCATCTGGCTGCCGCGGGCGTCCGCGGGCGCGAGGTAGGCCTCGCGCGCGCGGATCAGCCGTACGCCGTCGGGCTGCTCCTGGCGCGCGAAGACGTCGGCGAGAAGCCGGTCGCCGGCGTCCACGCCGCCGGCGGTCACCACCAGGTCCGGGCCGAGGGGGTAGAAGCGCCCCGCGCGCATGGACGCCACGTCCAGACGCGCCGCCAGGTCCTCGATCACGTAGCTCGTGCGATAGGCCCAGGGCCGCGCCTGCAGGGACAGGACGCCCACGAGCAGCAGCGAGAGCAGCGCGAAGGCGGAGACGGGCACGAGCAGGCGCATGGGCGAGATGCCGCCGGCGGTCATGGCCACGAGCTCCCGGTCCCGGTTCAGGCGCTCGAAGACGAAGAGGATCGAGAAGAACAGGGCCGAGGGCAGGATCACCTCCGCCGCCGTGACGCAGCGCAGCAGGATCAGCTGCCAGAGCACGGAGGGCGACAGGGAACCGGCCGCCGCGTCGGCGAGCACCACGGAGGCCGCGTAGGCCGCGAACACCGCCGTGAGCAGGAAGGTGCCGAGGGCGAAGGGACCGAGGAACTCGCGGGCGAGGTAGCGGTCCAGGGTCATCGCGGGTGTCCCGGCCGGGGGCTCGTGGGAAAGCGGCGCTGGGGGCGAGGGCGGGGCAAGCCGACTCCCGGAAGCTGGGCGGCGCGCGACCGGTGCCGCGCGGGCGATAGTGTAGTGTATCCGCCCGTCGCGCCGAGAGTCCGGGACGCACGCGGTCGCGTGCCGTGCGCGCGTCCCTCACCGCCTCCGGGCGCGGATCGGCGACAGGACGGGGAGGCGCTCCCCGAAGGCGGGAGGGCTCCATGGAACCGACGCGGCGGGTGTGGCTGCTCGTGGGCCCGAAGGCCGGCGACGCGACGCAGCTGCGGGTCCTCGGCGCCGCCCTCGCCGCGCGCGGCTGGCACGTGGAGGAGCGTCGCCTCGTCTTCCACCGCCACGAGCTGGCGACGAACCTCCTGCTGCGCGTCACCCGCTCCGGCCTGCGACGCGACGCGAGCGACGCCCTCCTCCCGCCCTGGCCCGAGCTCGTGCTCACCGCCGGCCGCCGGAACGAGCCCGTCGCCCGCTGGATCCGCCGGGCGAGCGGCGGCCGCACGCGCCTCGTGCACGTGGGGCGTCCCTGGGCCGCGCTCCGGCACTTCGACCTGATCGTGACGACGCCCCAGTACTTCCTCGATCCGGCAGCGCACGGGAACGTGCTCCGCCTGCCCCTGCCCCTGGTGCCCGCGCCGGCGCGCAGGGCGCTCCCCGCCGGCGAGGCGCCCTTCCTCGCCCTGCTCGTCGGCGGCGATTCGGGCACCCGCGTGCTCACGGAGGCCGGCGCCCTGGCCCTCGCCGACGAGGCCCTCGCCCTCGCGCGGGCCCGGGGGCTCGCCCTGCGCGTGACCACGAGTCCGCGCACGCCGCCGGCGGCGGAGGCGGCGCTGGCGGCACGGCTCGCAGGACGGGAGGGCGTGGTCGTGCACGGATGGCACGGGGCCCGGGGCCGGGAGAATCCCTACGGCGCCTGGCTGGCGACGGCCGACGCCTTCCTGGTCACGGACGAGAGCATGTCCATGATCGCCGAGGCGGTGGCGACGGGGCGGCCGGTCTGGCTCGCGCCGATTCCCGCCCCGAACCGTCCCTGGTGGGCCACGCGCCGGGGCTGGCGCTGGAAGCCGCTCACGCATCGCCTCGCGCAGCGCCTCGCGCCGCGACGGCTGCGCCGGGACACGACCCGGATCGTCACGGCCCTGCTGGAGGCGGACCGGGTGCGACCCGTGACCGACCCGACGCCCGCCGCCGGGGCGGGCGATCCGGGGAACACGGGCGTGGAAGCGGCCGCGGAGGCGGTCGAGGCCCTGCTGCGCCGCCCGTGAGGGCGGCGGGGGTTCAGGTGGCCGGCAGCTCGAGCGGCGGGTTCGGGGGCGGCGCGAGGGGCCGCGTACGGTCCAGGACCTCGAAGGCGTCGTGGCGCAGATGGTTGCGGTCCATCTCCGCCTTCAGCTCGTCCTCCGTGATCCGCCCCTGCTCCAGGCACTCGCGCAGGAGCCCGAAGAACAGGCGCTCCTGGTTCTGATCCGGATGGGCCTTGTAGTTGCCGAGGAAGGCGTACTCGCCGAACCACTTGCGCCGGGCCCGCATGAGCCAGCCGAGCGGCGGGAAGGCGCGGAAGCGCTCCGCGGGCCGCCAGTCCACGGGCAGCCCCGTCTTCCAGGGCTGGGTCTTGCGCCGGGTCGTGTGCAGCAGGCGCGTGCGCGCCGAGAGGTGGTCGAAGTCGTTCCACTCGGGCTCGAGGACGCCGAGGGTCTGCGGGTCCTCGAGCTTCAGGCAGATCCACTCGGAGTAGTCGCGCTCGAAGGCGAAGAGCTCCCGGAAGCCCTGCTCGGCGTCCCAGTGCCCGAGCTTCGCGCAGTCCAGCAGCATCACGCTCGACGCCCAGCACTTGTCGATGGCGCCCTTCGGCCCGGAACGCTTCCGGCAGACGATGGCCTTGCCCTGCATGTCCCGCGTGAGCAGTTCCCAGACGTCGGCGACGGCGAAGATGTCCGGATCGATGACGATCGCCCGGCCCTCGTAGCCCATGAGCTTCGGGGGCAGGAAGCGCAGGGGCGTGAAGGACTGCAGGTCGTCGTTCAGCCAGACGCGCTGCACGCCGTCGCGCAGATAGAGTCGGCCCTCGTACTCCTGGAGCCAGGGGTGGTCGCGGGTGTCGATGAGCTGCACGTCGAAGGCGTCGGCGTGCTCCGAGTTCCGCTCCAGGGCCCAGGCCGCGACCTTCGCGCCGAGGATCTGCTTGTGGTTGGTGTGGATGAAGACCGTGTACTTCACCGCTTCGGATTCCTCCGGAGATCCGGCGCCGTCACTCGGCGCCGGAAGGCTGGGGAGTCGCGCGCGCCGCGTCGGGCCCGTAGCCGAAGACCGGATCGAGGTGCTCGGCCACCCAGGCGTCGACGGCGGCCGCCTGCTCCGCGTCGAGGTCGTCGCGGTAGCCGCCGACCTTCGCCCGGCGCGTCTTGAAGGAGTCGGGATTGCCCGGATCGGCTGCCGTGAGCCGGTCCCCCGCCCCCTCGATCGCCGTGCCGGCGGACTCGCGCGCGCGCATGCGTTCGAAGGACGCATAGTCTACCGCATCCTGCACCGCCTTCCCGTCCCCCGGGGTCCCGAGGAAGCGCAGGACGCGGTCCAGTTCCCGGGCCGTCTCCGTGCGCAGGTCCTCGTAGCGCACGACCAGGTGGCGGCGGAGCGTCGGCAGGGCCCGGGCCCAGTCGTTCATGAAGCCGACGATGCGCGGCAGCCCGCCCTGCTCGCCCATGACGAAGTCGAACAGGGAACGCTCCGCGCCTTCGGGAGGATAGTCGTTCAGGAGTTTCTTGTGCCCGCGCATGCGGTGGCGCCACTGGTGGTACTGGGAGACCGCGGTGTCCGCCGGATGGCGGACCAGGAGCACCACGGGACGGTCGCGGTAGTCCGCCTTGCTGCGGCCGTGCCCGGTCCAGTCGCCGAGGTAGTTGTCGTGGGTGAAGAAGAGCTTCGGAATGCCCCGGTCCAGGCGGTGCAGGTTGTCGAACTCGATGAGCACTTCCTTCCGGAGCCCGTGCCGGACCCGGTAGAACTGCGAGAGCATCACCCGCAGCCAGGTGCGTCCGCTCTTGCCGAAGGACACCACCACGGCATCCGCCTGGCGCAGCCGCCGCGCCTCCAGGGCCCCGCGGAGCCGGCGCTCGACGCGCACCCGCGTCGCGTCGTCCATCACCGCGGCGCCGGCGCGCTCGACGCCGCGCCGCAGTTCCGTCACCCATCGCTGCATGGCGCTTCCAAGTCCTCTGTTTTCGGGGGCGCGCTCCCGGGCGCGTCGTCGGGGAAGAGCGCGTGGATCCGGGCCACGACGCGCTCGAGTTCGTCCTCCGGGGCCGGCCCGCCGCGGGCCGGCGCCTCGCCGAGGCGGCTCGCCCAGCCGCGGGCGCGGAGCAGCGCGTGGAGCGCGCCGAGGTCCCGGGGCCAGCCGAAGAGGCCGCTCGCCTCGACCATGCGCACGACCGCCGCCGTCGGGGGCCAGCGCAGGAGCGCATCCTGCCATCGGCGGAGACGGTCCGCCTCCTCCGGGAGCGGGTAGATCGCGAGCGGGCGACCGAGGGAGGCGATCTCCGTGAGCATGGAGACCGAGTCCCCGGTCACCACGAAGCGGTCCCCCAGGGCCAGCAGGGCCAGGTAGGGATTCTCGCCCCCGGACTCCCCGAAGGCGTGGAGCCGCGCCCCCGGGGGCAGGTCCCGGCGCAGCGCCTGCACCACCGCCGCCGGCGTGCGCCGGGAGGTGCTCACGTAGAGACCGCCGCCGGGGGGCATGGCCGCGACGGTGCGCGCGAGCAGATCGCTCGCGACGGCGCCGTCCAGACGATAGGGGCGCGTGCGGCCGCCGACGAGCAGCACCGTGAGCGGTCGCGGCAGTTCCGCGAGCCGCGCGCGCCAGCGCGCCGCCTCGGCCTCGAGGCGCGCCCGGTCGAGGCGGATCAGAGGCAGGCCCAGGCGCACCACCCGGGCGTGCTCCGGGAGCCCGTACTGCACCGGCGCCACGAGGAGCGCGAAGCGGTCGAAGAAGCGCTTCGGGCGGCCGAAGAGGACGATCCGCGTCCGTCCGCCGGAGCGGCGCCGGAGCCACAGCGCGGCCATGGCCGGTCGGCGCCCGATCGTGAGGATCAGGTCCGGCCAGGGCGCCGCGAGCGGATCGCTCGCGCGCAGGTCCACGGCGGCGAGGGAGGCGAGGAAGGGCGGCTTGCCCTGGCGCCAGCGCGGCCGGAACGCGAGCCGCTTCACCTCGCAGGGCCAGCCGAGGGCCGCGGCGACGCGCTCCACCTGCCGGTTGTCGCCGACCTTGTCGCCGAGCAGCAGCCAGACGCGGGGACCGGAGGAGGCCGTCACCGCAGCGCCCCCTCCCGCCAGAGCCGCAGCAGGAAGGGCCAGAGGTGGAGCAGCGGGCGCCGGCGGACGCGGTCGGGGATCGTCACGGGCCGGCCCGTGTGCCGTTCGAGCTTCCAGGCCGCGTAGTCGAGGCCGCCGTCGAAGGTGTAGAGCGCCTTCAGGAGCCGCAGGAGCGAGACGACCTTGCCCCAGGCGATGCGCACGCTCCAGGCGAGGCGGTCACCGCGCGGCCCGTTGCGGGCGAGCACCGCGTCCCGGGCGGCGAGCGCCGCGGCGCCGGTGGTCCGGAAGTAGGTCGGTGCGGCCTCGATCAGCGTCCGCCCGCGGCCGCCGCCCTCCGGGCGCAGCTCCGCCCCGTAGCAGCGCGCGAGGCCCGCCTCCCAGAGCGCCTCGGGGTCGTCCGCGTCGCTGCCGGGCAGCACCCGCGAGAAGAAGGTCGCGAGGGCGTCGACGAGGTGCTCCTCCAGGCGCCGGCGCAGCGCCGGATCCTCGAGCCCGACGACGGAACAGGGCTGCGCGTAGCGCGCCCAGAAGTAGGAGTGGAAGGCCCGGCGCTGGCACACGCGGGTGAGCTGCGCCAGCGAGAGCACGGCGTACTTGCAGCGCACGGTTCCGCCCGCGTGCGCCGTCTCGAGGTAGTACACGTTCGGCGGGAGCAGCGCGCAGAGCCTGCTCGCCACGGGACCGAGGGCCCGGGGCAGCTCGTCCACGAGCACGTGCAGGTCCACGAGCCCCTCCACCTGCGCCTGACGGCGGCAGGAGCCGTAGTAGAGGGCCCCGAGGAACCCTTCCCCGAAGCGGGCACGCAGGGCCGCGAGGAGCGCCTCCCCCTCCTCCTGGGGCGGCCGCCGCGCCTCCGGGACGACCGCCGCCCGGAAGCGGGCGCGGGTCTCCCCGTCGATGCCGGAGCCGCTCACGGCGCGTCTCCCGCGGCGGCGGGGCGCGCCGGCGTGCCGTCGAGGCGCAGGAAGTCCCGCGGCGTCCCGGGCGCGACGTGCAGCCGCCCCGCGGCCGGGAAGATCTCGCCGTCGATGACCCAGGACTCCTCGAGCTCCACCGCCACCCGCGCGGGGCGCCGACCGTGGTAGCCGTCGGCTTCCGCGAGCGCCTCGCCCCGACCGCGGAGCAGCGCCGGGAAGTGCCGGACGAAGCCCTTCGGCCGGTGGTCCACCCAGGTGCAGGCCAGTGGCCCCTCGCCGGGGCCCCAGAAGGGGCGGATGCCCAGGAAGAGGCGCCGCATGCCCGTGACGAGCAGGAAGCTCAGGTCCCGGGGCTCGGGCGGGCCGTCGTCCAGGGCGAGCCCGACCGAGAGCGCGTCGGCGAAGGGGGGCTGACGCCGGGCGATGCCCCAGGCGACGCGCGCAAGCGCCGCCCCGGCGCCCCATTCGCCGGCCCCGCCGCCGTGCGCCAGGGCCTCGTGCCAGTAGCGGATGCCGCGGACGATGGTCCCGGCTCCGAAGAAGAAGCCCGAGCGGGCACGCCCGCGGGCGTCCGTGACCCGCAGGGGCGGCCGGCGCTCCAGGGTCCAGGCGCTCGGCGGCCGGTCGCGGAGCGCCAGCAGCGCGGCGAGGCGGTCGGCGAGGCGCCCGCCGCAGCCGAGGTCGTGCGCGCTCATGTTCGTGCTCCCGGCGGGCAGGATCGCCAGGGGCGGAATGCGTCCGCCGGCCGCGGTCACGCGCTCGGACACCTCGTCGA
>JAZBPF010000224.1:0-7557 GCA_036351515.1 Pseudomonadales bacterium
CGGACTGGAAGAACTCGATGATGCTCGTGAACATGGCGACTTCATCCTCGCTGTGGGTCGTGTCCTGCCTGCGCCGGACGCCGCACGACCTCGGCGATCCGGTCCGGTTTCGGCGGTAGGTCGGCCTCGTGCCGTCCCGCGCCGTGCTGCTCCGTGTCCGCCGACGTTCGCCTCAGGGCGACTCCGCCGTCGGGTCGATCCGTGCCTCGAGCGCCGCGCGGGCCTCCAGGCGCCGGCCGAACTCCGCCGGGTCGACGGGTTCCAGGGCGTCCGTGCCGAGGCGACGGAACGGCGCCGGCTCCACGCGCCCCGGAAGCGCGGGCTTCCAGGGCACGATGTAGAGGGACCGCGGGGCCTCCTCGTCGCCGACGATGGAGATGCCCCCGAGGTCGCGCGTGCGCAGGGGGCCGTCCTCTGCCTCGGAGTCCGCCGCCCGGGCGCCTGCGGCGAGGGCGAGGAGCGCCGCGGCGACGACGAGCGTCCGGTGCGTGCCCCGCATCTCAGCTGCCCTCCTGCTGCCGGCGCGTGAGGTCCGCGATCCAGAGCGCCACCTCGCGGTCGTCCGCGGCGGCGAGGGACTGGTAGCGTCGGTAGTGCGACAGGGCGCAGCCGAGGTCGCGCAGGTACAGGTCGCAGAGGACGCCCAGGTTGTAGTGCGCGTCCGCGTCCTCCGGCGCCAGCGCGAGGGCCTGCTCGTAGGCCGCGCGGGCCGCGGTGAAGCGCCCGGCCTGGCGATGGAGGATCCCGAGTTCGCGATGGATCTCCGGGCGCTGCGGGGCGAGTCCCGCGGCCTCCTCCAGCGCGGCCTGTGCCTCGTCGAGGCGGCCGATGCGCCGCAGGGCGATGCCGAGGTTGGCCTGGATCGCCGGCTGCTCCGGATCGCTCACGGCGAGCGCGGCGAAGAGGTCCGCGGCGCGCTGCGCGTCGCCCGCCTCGAGGGCCTCGACGCCCGCGTCGAAGCGGCTCGCCAGCGCCGGCGACAGCGGCGAGACCGTCCGCTCCGGCGCCGGCCCCGGCGCGGAGGTGCAGGCGACGGCGAGCAGCGCCGCGGCCGCGAGGGCGGGCAGGCGCAGGGGCTCAGTCGGCCACGGCGAGCACGGCACGGCTCTTCTCCTCTCGGTCGTAGCGGGCGGGGACCAGCTGGGCGAGGGCGGCGTAGCTCTGGCGGATCCAGTCGTCCCAGAGCCCGTCGAGGACGCGGTTCGCGTTCACCTCGTGGATCTCGATGGCCTTCTCCTCGAAGGGGAAGGCCTGTTCCTCCAGCATGATCTCGTACTGCGCCAGCGCCTCGCCCTCGAGCTCCGGCGGGAGCTCCGAGTCGAGGAGGTCGCGGCTGAAGCCCTGGTAGATCGCCCCGATGTGATAGGTCGCGGCGGTCGCGAAATCCGTGACGCGATACTCGGCGGTGCGCGTGAAGGCCTCGAGCACCTCCTCCATGAGGGCCTTCTTGCGCGCGAGGTTCTCCCGGATCGGGTCGACCAGGCGCACGGCGTCGAAGTCCTCGAGGCGCTCGCGGGCGAGTTCGAGACTCGCGCCGGCGGCGAGGTAGCGGGTGCGGTCCGTGCCGGCGGCGCCGGCGGCGTCGTGGCGGGCGATGAGCTCGCGCAGCCAGCTCCGGCGCCCGCGGCGGTCGCCCTCGGCGCCGTGCAGGTCCGCGAGGTGGGCCCGCGCCTCCATGGCCTCCTCGAAGGGTTCCGGATGGCGCTCGACGAAGGTGCTCCAGGCCTCGATCGCGGAATCGACGTCGCCGGTCTCCTCGTAGAGCTCCGCGGCCTGCACGAGGGCCTCGCGGCGCGTGACCGCGTCGCCCTCGGCGTCGGCGAGGGCGCGGAATTCCTCGGCGGCCTCCGCGCGGTCGCCGTTGTTCAGGCGCGCCACGGCGATGCGCCGATTGATCTCGGCCACCGCCTCGTCTTCCGGCCAGCGGTCCCGGTAGGCCTCGAGGACGGGGATCGCTTCGCCCCAGGCCCCGAGCTCGAGGAGGGCGGCCCCAGCGTCGTACTCGGCCTGGGCGCGGATCGCCGCGCCGGGCACCACGGCGCCGACGCGCAGGAAGTCCGCGCTCGCCTCGAGCAGTTCGCCGGCCGCGCGGTGGACCTCGGCCTGGCGGAAGATCGTCGCGGCGAGGCGCTCGTCGAGCTCGGCCCGTTCCGCCTCGGGGTCGAGGCGCACGACCTCGAGATAGGCGGTCTCGGCGCCGGCGTAGTCCTCGAGGTCGAAGCGGGCGTGACCGATCACGCGCCACATGCCCCGGCGGAGGGCGGGGTCGCCCTCGGGCCAGCTCTCGACGAAGGTGAGGGCGGCGTCGAGCGCGCGCTCGGCTTCCCCGCGCGTGAACAGCGTCTGTGCAGCCCGCGCGAGCGCCGCGGGTGCCTGCGGGTGGTCCACGAAGAGCAGCGCGAAGGCGAGGGCGGCGTCCGTGGCGCGGTCCTCGGCGAGCTGCCGGGCCTCGGGTTCCTCGATGGCCTCGACCAGGCGGTCGCGGGCCAGCAGCCCCGCGTAGGCGGCCTCGCCGGCGCGGGCGTGGGGGCCGTACTCGTAGGCGGTGTACTCGTAGGCCGTCGCCGCGGCCTCGAAGCGTTCCGCGTCGAAGAGCAGGTCCGCGAGGCGGAAGTGGAGTTCCGGCGTCTGCGGATCCTGCGGGAAGGCCTCGAGGAAGCGCCGGTACCAGGTGACCGCGCGCTCGAGGTCCTCCGCGTCGCCGCCGGCCTGGACCGCGGCGTGGTAGTGACGCGCGAGTTCTTCCGTATGCGTCTTGAGGGTGGCGACGGTCTCCGGCTGCGTCGCCGGATCGTGGGTTTCCCAGTAGGGACCGGGGATCGCGTACTCCTCGGCGTAGCGCTCCTTCGCCCGGAGCACCTCGGTCGGGAAGCCGCCCTGGCTCCAGGCCTCGATGGCGCGGCTGCGGAGCGCCGGCGCGCGGGCGTGGAGCGGATTGCGGTCGGCGAAGGCGTCGAGGGTCGCGGCGGCGTCGCTCCAGGCGCGCTCCTCGAGGTAGTGCGCCGCCAGGGCCTCGTAGACCCGGTCCTCGAAGGGCACGGCGCCGTGACGCTCGAACCAGGCAGCGGCCCGCGGCGCACCGCCCTCGTAGGAGAAGGCCAGCGCGACGGCGCGCAGGGCGTCGCCCAGGCGCTGGGCCTCGGCGCCGCGGAGTTCCTCGGCACCGAGCGCGCCGCCGTCCGTGCCGCGATCGTAGAGGCGCAGGAACGGTGCCACGGCGGCCTCGTAGCGGCCCTGGCGGAAGCGGCTCCAGCCCTGCATGTAGAGCGCGTGGTCGTGGAAGTCCGTCTCGGTGCCGAGGTCCACGACCTGGGCGTAGCGACGCTCGGCGCCGTCGAAGTCCCCGGCCGAGAACAGGGCCTCGGCGCGGCGGAAGAGCGCCTCGCCGTAGTAGGGCGTGTCGTCGCCCTCGGCGATGAGCGCGTCGAGCACCACCAGCGCCTCCTCGCGGCGGCCGTTGTACTCGAGGGCGCGCGCCAGCTGGTAGCGCACCTGGGCGGCGGCCTCGCCGCCGGCGCGGGTCTCCAGCAGGTCCTCGTAGAGGGCGATGACGGCCTCGGGGACCACCGGACCGTCCCCGCCCTGGCCGAGGGCGTCCGCCTCGGCGGCCGCCTCGAGGCCGAGGTCGGCGAGGCGGCGCAGGGCCTCCCGTCGCCGTTCCCCGTCCGGGGCATCGGCGAGGTACGCGCGGTAGGCGGCGACCGCGCGGTCGCGGGCCTCCGCCGGGTCGATGGCCTCCGCCTCGAGGAAGTCGGCGGCGGTGGGCGCGGGCGTCGGTGCGGGCTCGAGGGACGCGAGCGTGGGCCCGTCGTCCACCGGGTTCGAACCGCAGGCGGCGACGGCGACGGCCAGGGCGAGGAGGGCGAGGGGCCGCGTCACGGCGTCGGTCCTCCGGCGAGGGCCGCGCGCTCGTAGAGCCGCGCGAGTTCGAAGCGCGCCTCCGCGATCTGCAGCCGCAGGCGCTCGCTCCGGGCATCGAGCTGCTCCCGGGCGAGGGCCACGAGGGCTTCGGTCTCCGTGGCGCGCGCGCCGCGGACGCGCGGCAGGAGCGTCTCGATCCGGTCGCGGGCCTCGTCGATGCGTCCGGCGAAGCCCTCGAAACCCGTGCGCGCCTCGACGAGGGCGACCTCGAGGCCGGCGCGACGGTCGTCGAGCTCGGCGAGCTGCGCGTCGACCTCGGCGAGCGCCTTGCGGGCGCCCCAGATCCGCTCCGCGTGTTCGCGCGTCGCCTGCCAGCGGACGACGCCGGCGAGCACGCGCTGCTTGTCCCGGAGGGCCTCGAGGGCGGGATCCGCCGGCAGGCGCTCGAGCCGCGTGCGCACCGCCTCGAGGCGCGCGTGTGCGTCCGCCTCCTCTTCCGTGAGAAGCGCCATGGGGTCGTCGGACGCCAGGCGCGCCTCGAAGGTCTCCACGAGGGCGTCGCGGCGGGCGACGAAGTCGTCCGCGGCCTCGGCGATGCGGGGGTCCTGCACCGTCGGCGCGCGCTCGGCCCAGCGTGCCTCGCGGGTGGCGAGCATGAGGTCGAAGTTCTCGATCTTTTCCCGCCAGTCCTCGAGACCGGCCTGGATCTCCTCGAGATCCCGCAGGCGCTCGAGGTGGCCCCGGAAGCGGTTGCTCGCGACGAGTTCGCCCACGAACAGCGCGAGGCTCGGCGGGACCCGCTCGACGAGGGCCTCGGCCGGGGCGCCGGGGTCGGCCACCAGCAGGGCGATACCGTCCAGAAGCCCCCCCGCGGCGAGGGCGTCCTCCGCCTCGGCGATGCGCCCGCGCTCGTCGTCGAGGCGACCGATGCTCGCCTCGAAGCGCGCGGCCGCGGAGAGCGGGTCGAGGGTCTGTGCGTAGACGTAGGGGAGGGCGATGAGCGCCTCCTGCACGGCCGGGTCGAAGGCCGGCTGCGTGGTCAGGCGGGTCCAGGGGCCGAGGGCGGCCTGCAGGCGGCCCGCGTCGGCGGCGGCCCAGCCGGCACCGAGGAGGCCCTGAGTGGCGTAGGGGCCCTCGAGGCGGATCCGACCGAAACGCTCGGCTGCACGGTCGGGCTCCCGGGTCTCGAGGAGGCTGTAGCCGGCCGCGAGGTTCGCGCGGTCCCGCAGCGGCGCGGGGGTGACCGGATCCCGGCCCACGGTGTCCAGGAGCGCGAGGCCCTCGTCCGGTCGGCCGGAGCGGACCAGGGCGACGGCGCGGTTGAAGTGGGCGAAGGGTGCCATGCGGTCCTTCGACTCCCAGCCGGCGAGCGTGTCGGCGGCGGCGTCGGGGCGGTCGACGGCCAGGAGGGCGAGGGCGCGCAGGAGCTGCACCTCGTCGCGGAGCGTCCCCCGGGTCTCGAGCTCGACGGGTTCGAGTACGTCGAGGGTCTCCGCGGGGTCGCCGCGACGCCAGGCGTCGCGGGCCAGGGCGAGCCGGGCACGACGTCGGACGTCTGCCGTGTGCGTCTCGTCGAGCAGGCCGAAGAGGATCTCCCGGGCGCGGCGGCGCAGGCCGTAGTCGAGGGCGAGGCCGCCGTGGAGAAGCAGGGCGTCGTCCCCGTGGTGCTCGAGGAGGGCCTGCGCCTGCGCCACCTCCAGGCGGACGATGGCGCCGAAGCGGTCACCGGCGAAGTAGTGGAAGAGCACGTCTCCGTAGGCGAGGTCGCGCACCTCCGTCGGTTCCCGGCGCTCCGCCGCGGTGGCTGTCCAGGAAAGGCCGGCGGCCGAGCCGAGGGCGAGCGCGAGGAGGAGAACGCGGAGGAACGACGGACGCAGGCGCGCGCGCCGGAGCGGCTGCGCCCCGGCGCGCGACATCGGGCGTCCCGGCGGGGACGCCGCGGCCTGGTCGTCGGTCACTCCCATTCGCGGATGTCGAACTCGGGTTGCTGGAGGGCCTCGGAGTCGCGGATGCGCAGCTCCACGTACTTCGGACCGAGGGTCTTCTCGAAGCTCAGCTCGGCGCCGCGGCGGTAGTCGCGGTCGTTCGGGCCCCGCCCGGTGAAGAGCGCGACGAGCTCGTGGTCGCCCCGGTCGAGGTTCGCGAGATGCAGGCGCTGGACGCCGCCGCGGTGGAGCGCCTCGACCTCGCGCGGCGTGTAGAGATGATTCGCCACCTCCTTGCCGTCGAGCTCGAGCTGCACGGACTCGAGGGCGAAGAAGGTGCCCACGTCGAGGGAGAGGAACACCTGCACCTGCGTGCTCGAGGGGAAGAGGAGCTCTTCCTCGAGGATGAAGAGGTCGCGGTTGAGGGCCACCACGGCCTGCTTGAGGTCCTGCACCTCGTCCTCGAGCGCACTCGCGCTCGGGGCGTCCTCGGCGCGGCCGGGCAGCGGGAAGGCGACGAGGGCCAGCACGAGGGTGGCGAGGATCGGGAACCTCGATGGGACCATGGCGCGTGCTCCTGGCGGCGACGACGGGTCGCGGGACGTCCTGCGCGGCGCGCGGCGCCGTCGACGGGGCGTTCCGGGCTTCCTCGGGAACTGTCCTCGGGAACTATAGGCAGGGCCTCCGGGGCGGGCCGCGGCGCCCGCAGCCCGGAGACGGACGGTTCAGGGCGCGGTGCGGGCGGTCACCTGGTGTCCGGGGGGCGCGAGGCCGGAGGAGAAGTGCATCTGCCCCTCTCCGTCGACGATCACGGCCTCGTAGCCCGGGCGGGCCTCGATGAAGGCGAGTCCCGCCTCCGGGCCGAGCACGAAGACACTGGTGGAGAAGGCGTCCGTGAAGGTCGCGTCCGGGCCGATGATGGTCGCGCTGCGGACCTTGCGCGCGGAGTCGCCGGAGGTCGGGTCGAGGATGTGGTGGTAGCGGATCCCGTCCTCCTCGAAGTAGCGCTCGTAGTCGCCGGAGGTGGCGACGGCCTCGTCCACGAGGGGGATGCGGGTCACGAGGCGCGTCTCGTCGCGGGGATCCTGGATGCCGATGATCCACGGGCGTCCCACGCGGTCGCCGAGGAGGCGCGTGTCGCCGCCGGCCGTGACCTGGCCGTGCCGGATCCCGTGCGCCCGCATGCGCGCGATCGCGCGTTCCACGGCGTAGCCCTTGGCGATGCCGCCGAGGTCGATGCTCACGCCCTCGCGGGCGAAGGCGACGGTGCCGGCGGAGCGGTCGAGGTGGACGTGGTGCCAGTCGATCGAGGGGAGGTGCGCCGCGATGGCGCTGGCGTCGGGGCGGCGCCCTTCCCGGTAGTCGTAGAAGCGCCCGACGGAGGCGAAGGTCACGTCGAAGGCGCCCGCGGTCAGCTCGCTCACCTCGGCGGCGTGGGCGAGCACCTCGAGGAGCTCGGGCCCCACGGCGATCGGCTCGAGGTGCGCGCGGTCGTTGACTCGGGAGAGGTCGCTGTCGGCCCGGTAGGGGCTCATGGTGGCGTCGACGTGATGCAGCACTTCGAGGGCGTCGGCCACGGCGGCGCGGGCCCGGGCCCCGTCCTCGTGCCAGGCGCGCACGTGCACCGCGGTGCCCATGACCGCGGTGTCCTCGACGATCCATTCGGCCTGCGCGGGGCCTGCGAGGCCGGCGCAGGCGGCGAGCAGGAGGGCGGCGATGCGCACGACGGGAACTCCCCTTCGGATCCATCCGCCCGGAGCATAGAAGCCCC
>JAZBPF010000225.1:0-3960 GCA_036351515.1 Pseudomonadales bacterium
GGGGTGCCGGCTCGTTGAGACGCGGCAGACCGGGAATCGGGGTGGTGGTGGCTTCCATGGACGTTCTCCTGGCGAAGGGCATCGTCTGATGCCTACGGTTATAAGCTTATAATTCTGGAGAATTACGTCCAATGAATGCTTCCGATCGCTTCGATCGGCGAGGTCTATCGGAACGCGGAGCGGTAGACCTCGGCTCCCGCGAGGAGAGGGGGTGTCGACTGCCGACATCGGAGCGAGCGCCCCGGGCCGTCGGCCTCGATCCGGTGGAGCGCGGGTCCGCGCTGGCGGAGCCCGAGCCAGAGGACGACGGGCTCTGGTGGCCGGTGGTGAACGGGAAGGTCGTTGGCTTCGATGACTCCCGCAGTCGCGGCTCAAGCCGGCTCCCACAGGGTTCTCGACACTCCCGTTGTGGGAGCCGGCTTCAGCCGCGATCGACTTCGCTCGGAGGGGGAGTCGCCAGTGCTCAACCGATGCGCGCGAGCGCCTGGGCGAGGTCCTCGATGAGGTCGTCGGGGTGCTCGAGGCCCACGGACAGGCGGATGTCGCCGGGGGCGATGCCCATGGCCGCGAAGCGTTCCGGCGGCTGTTCCTTCAGGTAGCTGATGGCCGGCGCATACACGAGACTCTCGTGCCCGCCCCAGGACACGCCGCGGCCGAAGAGCTCGAGGCCGTCGAAGAAGCGTCGGATGGCAGCGAGTTCGCGCGTCGCGAGCGTGAACGAGAACAGGGCCGAGTACCCCGTGAGCTGACGCCGCGCGAGTTCGCGCTGCGGATGGGAATCGAGGCCCGGGTGGTGCACCGCCGCCACCGCCGGATGCGTCTCGAGGAAGCGCGCGACCGCGAGCCCGTTCGCCTCGTGCGCGCGCATGCGCGCCGGCAGCGTGCGCAGGCTGCGCAGCAGCAGCCACGCCTCGAAGGGCGACATCTTGCCGCCGAGCAGCTCCGCCTCGCGCACGGCGATGGCGTCGACGTCCGCGGCGCGGCCGATCACTACACCGGCGACGAGGTCACTGTGGCCGCCGAGGTACTTGGAGACGCTGTGCACCTCGAGGTCCGCACCGAGGGCGAGCGGCTTCTGGAACAGCGGCGTCGCCCAGCTGTTGTCCACGATCACCCGGATGCCCCGGGGTCGGACGAGCTCGGCGACCGCGGCGACGTCCTGAAGGCCGAACTTCGCCGACGACGGCGTCTCCAGGTAGACGAGCTTCGTGCGCGGCCGCAGGGCCGCCTCGAGCTCGGCGAGGTCGTCCCCGCCGACGAAGGTCGTCTCGAGCCCCGTCTTCTCCGGCAGGTACGAGCCGAGGAGGTTCGCCGTCGGTCCGTAGACGTTGCGGATCGTCACCACGTGGTCGCCGGCGCCGACGCAGTGGAGGATCGCCGCGGAGATGGCGCTCATGCCGCTCGGGAACAGGCGCGCGGCCTCCGCCTCCGCGAGGGCCGCGAGCTGCGCCTCGGCCGCGGCCACGGTGGGGTTCAACTGGCGGGAGTAGACCGGCGTGCCCCGACGGTCGTCGAAGGCCGCGTCGAGGGCGTCCCAGCTCTCGAAGGCGAAGGTGCTGTTCTGATAGAGCGGCGGGATCACGGCTCCCCAGACGGAATCACCGTGCGCACCGTCGTGCACGAGCCGGGTCTCCGGTCGCCAGCGTCGGGTCATGCCCCCTCCTCCACCCCGGCCGTCGTGGCCCCGCCGGCGGGCGCCGGAGTCCGGTCCCCTTCGCCGTAGAAGCAGCCGATGCCCGTGACGGCGAGGACCGGCGCCAGCGCGAAGGTGCCCAGGGACAGGAGCTGCCAGCGCCAGTACTCGGCCACGGGGACCCCGAGCGTGGCCACCATGAACAGGGCGGTCGCGTGCCAGGGGACCAGGCTCTCGAGCATGGTGCCCGTGTCCTCGATGCTCCGCGAGAGCACGCGCCGCGGAATGCGCAGGGCGTCGAAGCGTCGCTGGAAGGCGTCCCCGACGATGAAGGAGGTCGCGGACTGGTTCGACGTCATCGCGTTGGTCACCGCCGTGGCGCCGAGGGCCGCGAGTACCGTCGCCGGCGCGCCGCGGGCGAAGCCGAACACCCGGCCCACGACCCGCGGCATGGCGTCCAGGAGATCGATCGCTCCCACGAACAGGAACACGAGGAAGGCCACGAAGATCGCCTCGCGCATGGAGTAGAGGCCGCCGCGCTCCACGAGCACGCGTACCGCGTCGGGCAGCGCCGCCGGCTCCGCGCCGTCGGCCATGGCGACGCGGAAGCCCGTGCGCAGCGCCTCGCCGATCTCGGCCGCGGAGAACGGCTGGAGCGCGAGCGCGAGGCCGGCGGCGAGCACGATCGACGCGAGGAGCGTCGGCAGCGTCGGCGCCCGGCGTACGGTCCCGACGAGGACCACGAGGGGCGGCAGCAGCAGGAGCGCGTCGTAGCGGAACAGCCCGCCCAGCGCCGCGAGGAAGGCCTGCGCCTCCGCCGTGCCGCCGGCACCGGCCGGCGGCGTGCGCAGACCCACGACGACGTAGACCGCGAGGGCGAAGAGGGCCGCCGGCACCGTGGTCCAGAGCATGGAGCGGATGTGCTCGAAGAGCGGCACGTCGGCACCGATCGCCGCCATGTTCGTCGTGTCCGAGAGGGGCGAGAGCTTGTCCCCGAAGTAGGCGCCGCCGATCACGGCGCCGGCGACGATCGCCGCATCCGCCCCCACGGAGACCCCCATGCCCATGAGCACCACGCCGATCGTGCCGGCGGACCCCCAGGAGGTCCCCGTGAGCGTCGAGAAGAGCATGGGCACGAGGAAGGCGAGCGCGTAGAGCCAGGCGGGATCCACGAGCCGCACGCCGAAGTCCACGAGCATCGGGATGGTGCCGCAGACCATCCAGGAGCCGACCAGCAACCCGATGGCGAAGAGGATGAAGAACGCCGGCATGGCCCGCGACAGGCGGCGGACGATGGCCTCCTGGATCGCGGACCAGGGCCAGCCCAGCCACAGGAGCTGGGCGATGGCGAAGGCCGCGGCCGCGACGAACACGAGCTCGAGGGGCAGCGGCGCCTGCTCCAGCGCGAGGGGCCGCAGCACCAGCGCGTAGCCGATGAGTCCGAGCAGGACCGCCACCGGCAGCGCCGAGAGCGAGAAGGGGACGATGCGCCCCGCCGGCGAGACGACGGGGCGCTGCGTCACCGCGCGGCGACCGCCTCGACGCGGGAGCCGCGGATCGTCACGTCGGCGTGCTTCCAGGCCTCCGCGAAGCGTGCGGCGACGGCGTCCGCCTCCTCGTCCCGCCCCTGGTCCCGGAGCGCCCGTTCGAGGCCCGCGAGGGCCCAGCCGTTCTCGCGCATGGCCTCGAGGTCCGCCCGGTAGGTGGCCTCGGCGTCCGCGGCCCGACCGAGCTCGAGCTGCACCGCACCGAGCGCATGGCGGACCGGCGGGTACCAGTCCGGCGGCTCGTTGTAGGGCAGCGCGTCCTCGAGGGCCACGCCCTCCTCCAGGATCGGCACCGCGCCCGCGAGGTCGCCCTCCGCCACGGCGATGTCCCCGGCCAGGGAGCGCTCGGCGATGGCCAGCACCTGGGCGCCCCGGCCGCTCTGGCCGAAGAAGGCCATTTCCGCGAGCGACGGATCGCTGCGGATCGCCTCCAGGGCCTCGTGCTCGGCGCGGGCGCCGGCGGGATCGCCGGTGGCCGCGAGGGCGAGGCCGCGACCCCAGTGCCAGAGAGCCCGGGCGTAGGGCAGGTCCTCCGCGGGCGCCTCGGCGGCGAGGAGTTCGTCCCAGGCGCCGAAGCGCACCCGCGCGAAGATCGGCTGCACGAGGAAGTGCTGGGCCACGGCCATGCCCGGAGCCCGGAGCAGCTCCGGCGAGAGCTGGGCCGCGGTGCCGTCGGCCATGGCGAAGGCCTGTTCGCGCCAGCCCTCGATGGCCGCCGTCACCCAGCCGAAGTGCCAGTTGTGCGGAACGTAGCCCGCGAGGTAGATCGGGCTGTCGGAC
>JAZBPF010000226.1:0-5989 GCA_036351515.1 Pseudomonadales bacterium
CTGCCCGATGCATCCGGAGGTGGTGCGCGAGGCGCCGGGGGACTGCCCGGAATGCGGCATGGCGCTCGAGCCGCGGACCGTGCAGACGGACCCGGGGCCGGATCCCGAACTCGTGGACATGACCCGGCGCTTCGTCGTCGCCGCCGTGCTCACGGTGCCGGTGATGCTGCTCGCCATGGGCGACCTGGTGCTCCCGGGTGACCCGGTCGCGGCGCGGGTTCCGGCCGGCTGGGGCTCCTGGCTCGAACTCGCCTTCGCGGGGCCCGTGTGCCTCTGGGCCGCCTGGCCCTTTCACGTGCGCGCCGCGCGCTCCCTGCGCACCGGCGCCTTCAACATGTTCACGCTCATCGGCCTCGGCGTCACCGTGGCCTTCGGCTACAGCGTGGTCGCGACGGCCGCGCCACAGGGGTTCCCCGCCTCCTTCCGCGAGGGCGGGCAGGTCGCCGTCTACTTCGAGGCGGCCGCCATGATCGTGACCCTGGTCCTCCTCGGACAGGTGCTCGAGCTGCGGGCGCGCAGCGCGACCGGCGCGGCGATCCGCGCGCTCCTCGACCTGCAGGCCCGTGCCGCGCGGCGCATCGCCGAGGACGGCAGCGAGGAGGACGTGCCCCTCGACGCGATCCGCGTCGGCGATCGGCTGCGCGTGCGTCCGGGCGAGAAGGTGCCCGTGGACGGCGTCGTCCTCGAGGGCGTCTCGCGCATCGACGAGTCCATGCTCACGGGGGAACCGGTACCGGTGGAAAAGGGGGAGGGCGACCGCGTCACGGGCGCCACGGTCAACGGCACCGGTGGCCTCGTGATCCGTGCCGAGCGCGTCGGGGACGAGACGCTGCTGGCGCGGATCGTGCGCATGGTCGCCGAAGCGCAGCGCTCCCGGGCGCCGGTACAGAAGCTCGTGGACCGGGTGGCGGCCTGGTTCGTCCCCGTGGTGGTGGCGGTCGCCGCAGTGACCTTCGTCGTCTGGGCGCTGGTCGGTCCGGAGCCGCGCATGGCCCACGCGCTCGTCAGTGCCGTGTCGGTGCTGATCATCGCCTGCCCCTGCGCCCTGGGCCTCGCGACCCCCATGTCGATCATGGTCGCCACCGGCCGCGGGGCGAGCCTGGGGGTGCTGTTCCGGGACGCCGAGGCCATCGAGCTGCTGCGCGGCGTGGACACGCTGGTGGTGGACAAGACCGGCACGCTCACGCTCGGCCGCCCGGAGCTGGTCGCGGTCACGCTGCTGGACGACGAGGACGAGGCGGAGCTCCTCGGCGCCGTCGCCGCCCTCGAGCGGGCGAGCGAGCATCCGCTCGCGGCGGCGATCGTCCGCGGCGCCGAGGCGCGGGGCGCCCCCATGGGCGAGGCGCGGGACTTCGAGTCGGTCACGGGGCAGGGGGTGCGCGGTACGGTCGGTGACCGGCAGGTCGCCGTCGGCAACCGCGCCCTCTGTGAGACCCTCGGGGTCGATCCGGCGCCGGCCGACGACGCCGCGGCGACGCAGCGCCGGGAGGGATACACGGTCATGTACGGCATCCTGGACGGACGCCTCGCCGGTCTCGTGAGCGTGGCGGACCCCATCAAGGACAGCACCCCCGAAGCGGTCCGGCGCCTGCACGAGGACGGCCTGCGCATCGTCATGGTCACCGGCGACGCCGAGGCCACCGCCCGCGCCGTCGCCGCGCGGCTCGGGATCGACGAGGTATACGCGGACACGCTGCCCGAGCAGAAGCTCGAGCTCGTCCGCCGGCTGCAGGGGGAGGGTGCCCGGGTGGCCATGGCCGGCGACGGCATCAACGACGCCCCGGCGCTCGCCGCCGCCGAGGTGGGCATCGCCATGGGCACGGGCACCGACGTGGCCATGGAGAGCGCGGCGGTCACGCTCGTGAAGGGAGACCTGCGCACCATCGCCGACGCCCGTGCCCTGTCGCGGGCGACGCTCGCCAACGTCCGCCAGAACCTCCTCTTCGCCTTCGGCTACAACAGCCTCGGCATCCCCGTGGCCGCCGGAGTCCTCTATCCGCTGCTCGGGGTCCTGCTCTCGCCCATGATCGCGGCGGCGGCCATGAGCCTCTCGTCGGTCTCGGTGATCGGCAACGCGCTGCGCCTGCGCGGCGTGCGTCTGCGGGGGGCATGAGGCCGGGGGCCGCCGACGCCGTCCGGGCGCGCCGCCTCGCCCTCGTCGGGGCCGCGGCGATCGCGGTGTCCTTCGGCCTGGCCCGCTTCGCCCTCGGGCTGTTCCTGCCGGAGCTGCGCTCGGAACTCTCCCTGGACCCGGCGCGCGCCGGGCTGGTCGCCGCGGTGCCCTTCCTCTCCTTCTGCGTCGCGAGCCTCGTGGCCGCGCCGGTGACCGCGCGCCTCGGTCCGCGGCGCAGCGCCGCCCTGGCCATGCTCGCGGGCGGCGCCGGGCTCGCGGCCATGGCCGGCGCCGCCGCGATGCCGGGGCTCGTAGCGGGTGCGGCCCTCTGCGGGCTCTGCACGGGCTGGTCCATGCCGGCACTCACGGAGGCGACCCGGGTGCGGGTGCCGGACGCGCTGCGCGGCCGGACGGAAGCGGTGATGAACGCCGGCACGAGCGTCGGGGTCGCCCTGTCGACCCCGGCCCTGCTGCTGCTCGCGTCCTGGCGGGACGCCTATCTGCTGTTCGCGGGCGCGGCGCTGCTCGCGGTGCCCGCGCTCGTGGCCTCCCTCCCCGCGCAGGGCGTCGCGCCGAAGGCGCCCACGGGCGGCAGTCCGACGGACGCGTCGCGCGCCATGCTCCGGCGCGCGTCCGCCATGGGCCTGTGCAGCGCGGGCTTCTGGTCCTTCGCGCCGGACCTCGCGGCGCAGGCGCCGGGCAGCGGCGGCGCGTGGCTCTGGCTGGCGGTCGGTCTCGGTGGGCTCGCCGGGGGCGCGGCGGGCGACCTCGTCGACCGGATCGGCGTCCGGGGGACCCATGCACTCGGCGCCGTGCTCCTTGCGCTCTCCATCGGCAGCTTCCCGTGGCTCGCCGCAGCCCCGGTCGGCGCGGCCCTCGCTGCCGGCGCCTTCGGCGTGGCCTACATGGCGCTCACGAGCCTCCACCTCCTCACGGGCACGCGCCTGCATCCGGAGCGCCCCGCGCGGGGCGCTGCCCACCCGTTCCTCGCCATCGCCTTCGGGCAGGCCATCGGTGCCGGGGTCAGCGGGGTGCTCGTGGGCGAGCTCGGACACGGGCCCACGCTCGCCCTCGGTGCGGTGGGTGCGGCGGGTCTTGCGGCCTCGTCCCGGGGCTGCCCGGAGCCGCGGCCCGCGTAGATGCCTCGCCCCCCGGCGTGCCCGCAGCCTGGCGTGCGCGCGTCGTCGGCGGCCCCCTTCCGCGGAGTCGGGGCGATTCCCGGGCACCCGGCTTTCGTTGCGGGGTTCCCGGACACTCATGCGTCGAGACGGGGCAACCCACGGGTGCGGCCGAAGTCCCCGGGAGCGTCCACGACTTCGCCGAACGCGGCGCCTGGCGAACGTCGCGGTCCCGGCGAGAGAATACGGGCAGGTGGTCGGAATCCTCGCGGAGGGCGCCGCTCCCGGTTGCCTGCATCCAGGAAGGAGACGACCGATCGATGGCGAACGGAAGGCAGGGAGTCGGGGCGCGTTCCGGGTCGCGGAGTGCTCGCCGAGGGTGCACCTTCGACGCAGCCTCCGAGATCGGACGATCCGTCGAGGTGCGCCGATCGTGACCTCTCTTCCCGGCTTCCCGACCACGCAGGCTGCCCGCGTCGCCTGGGCGCTCGGGGTGCTCGCTCTTCTGGTGTCGCTGTGGGCCCAGGGGCGCATGTGGCTGGTGGAGCTGGGCCTGCGACCGGTCGCCGCCGGGGGCGGCGAGTATCTGGTCGCGCTCCTCCTCGGCCTGCCGACCCTGGTGCTCGCCCTGGGGCTCCTCGGCTGGAGCGTCGGCAAGCGGTCCCGGGCCTCCCGGGCCGCCTGGTCCGCGTTCGGGGTCGCGCTGATCCCGGCGGTCGGCTGGCTGCTGCTCTTGCTCCGCGGCTGACCAGCGAGCGCCCGACCCCCCGCGCGCGCGGCGGCCTCGGCAGAGCGCGCCGCCTCGGCAGAGCGCGCCGCCTCGCAGGCTTTCGCACGTCCTGGCCGTGAGGCGGTGGCGGAGCCGGGGAACATCCGCCCGTCCTGGAACGTGCGCACGGGCAGGAATCGACCGGGTGCGCCGGCCGAGCGATCCCCCGGGCGATCCCCGCGCTCCGGGGTGCCGGGAGTGCGCGAGGCGTTCCGCCTAGGCCGTCGGCGGTGTGGGCAGCACCATGAGCTCGTGCAGGTCCACGTGCTCCGGCTGGCCGAGGGCGAAGAGCACGGTCCGGGCGACGTCCTCGGCCCGGAGCGCATCCGGCTTGGGGCGATCGAAGAAGGGCGTGTCGACCATGCCCGGTTCGATCAGCGTCACCCGCATGCCGCTGCCCTCGAGTTCGGCGCGAAGGCCGTAGCCGATGGCCGAGACCGCCCACTTCGTGGCCGAGTACATGGACCCGGCGAGCGTGCGCCGGCCCGCCACGGAGCCGGTCAGCACGACGTGGCCCCGCTGCTGCTTCAGCGCTTCGAGCGAGGCCCGCAGCGTGTAGGCGACGCCGAGGATGTTGACCTCGACCATCTTCTGCCAGCTGTCCACCGGAGCGCCCGAGAAGCCCCCCGGTTCGCCGCCGGTGCCGGCGTTGGCGAACACCGCGTCGATGCGCCCGAAGCGATCGATCACGCCCTGCACCATGGCCTGCTGCGCCTCGAAATCGGTGACGTCGCAGGGCTGCGCGTGCACCCGTTCGGCCCCGAGCTCGTCGACGAGCCCCCGGAGCTTGTCCTCCGAGCGTGCGCACAGCGCCAGCCGGTAGCCCTCGGCCGCCGCCGCGCGCGCCGTTGCGGCGCCGATGCCGGTGGAGGCGCCGGTGATCAGCAGGACCTTCTCGCTGCGATCGTTCATGAATCGCTCCTGTGGCTTCCTTCGGGGGGCAGACCCTAACAGGCCATGGGACCGGGGCCGCGACCGCCTCCGCTTCCAGACCCTCGCGCGGACCCTGCACGCGTCTCCCACCGGCCCCTGGACACCCATCGCCCGCAGGTGCGGATCCATCGACCCTCGATCTGGCGGACGCATCGATCGGATCGGGGGATTCAGGGGAGATCATCGAGGGGCGGGTCTCGAGCCCGCTCAAGCAGTTGAATGGATTGAAAAATCGAGGTGGGTGTCCAGAGCCTATGAAGTCGAATGGATTGGAAAATCGAAGTGGGTGTCCAACTTCTGTGAAAGCCGCCGAGCAGCGTGATGCGATCGTCCGAGGGCTCGAGTTCCTGCTGAAGGCATTCGAGGGCGGACGGTGCGTCCCGGTCGGTGAGACCGGCCTCGCGGCGCTTCACGCCGCCATGACCGGAACCCGTGGGACGCTCCGCATGTCACAGCTTCGTCGACCCCGTCGCAGGAGACCCGCATGACCGTGTTCGCGCGTTCCCTGGCTGCGCTGCTCCTCCTCGCAGCCGCCACTGCCGTCCAGGCCGAGGAGGCCTCCGTTCCCGAGCCGATGCAGGTGGAGACCGCGGTCTTCGCCGGCGGCTGCTTCTGGTGCGTGGAGGAGGCCTTCGACGAGGTCGAGGGCGTGCTCGCCACGACCTCCGGCTACACCGGCGGCGACGTCGAGAACCCGAGCTACGAGCAGGTGTCCGCCGGCGGGACGGGCCACTACGAGGCCGTGCGCGTGCGCTACGACCCGGAGGTGGTCTCCTACGACTCGCTCCTGGAGACCTTCTGGCACAACGTCGACCCGACCGATCCGGACGGGCAGTTCTGCGATCAGGGTTCCTCCTACCGCAGCGCGATCTTCTGGCGCACGCCGGCGCAGCGCGAACAGGCGGAGGCGTCGAAGGCGGCACTGGAGCAGGATCCGGATGCGCCGTCGCCCGTCACGACGGAGATCCTCCGCGCCGGCGCCTTCTACGAGGCCGAGGACTACCACCAGGACTACTACCGCAAGAACCCGCTCCGCTACCGGTTCTACAAGACCGC
>JAZBPF010000227.1:0-4833 GCA_036351515.1 Pseudomonadales bacterium
GCCGAGGCGCGCCCGCTTGCCGGCGACGATCTCCGCGAGGGCCTCGCGGTCGCGCTCCGCGTCCGGGGCGTCCGCGAGCTCGGCGAGGCAGCGGTCGGCGACGCGCAGGAAGCGGTGCTCGTAGGCGAGGCGCTGGCTCGGGGTCATGACGCGCCCGAGGGCCGAGCTGCGCTCGCCCACGAGGGCGCCGAGGCCGCAGTCGTGCAGGCGCAGGAAGCGCACGAGGTTCGTGCGCTGGGGTTCGATCTCGAGGGTGCGCAGCCGTGCGCGCGGCCAGGGGTCGAGAGCAGGTTCGAAAGCGCCGGCCGTGGGGCGCTCGAGGACCCGGGCCACCCGGTCCCGGTAGTCCTCGAGGAGCGCCCGGGCCGGATCCGCGGGTGCGCAGCCCGCGGCGCCCAGCGCCAGAAGGAGGAGGAGCAGGCCGCGCTCGGGAATCGCCGCGCTCAGAGCAGTTCCCGCTGCAGCTCGAGGACCACCGCGTCCACCCGCTCCTCGAGTTCCTGCTCCACCTGCCCGAGCAGCTCGGCGACGGCGCTGCGGCGCTCGCCCACGGCGACGATGGTCCAGTGGGAGTGCTCGGGGTCGTCCGAGGGCGTCTCGCAGAGGGCGAGGCGCGGGTTGCGCCCGAGGCGTTCGCGCAGGCCGCGCATGCGCCCGCGGCGCTCCTTCAGGGAGCGGCAGCCGTCGAGGTGGAAGTGCACGGAGAGCACACCGATCTCGCTCACGGCGGATCCTCGGCGGCCGAGCCGTCCCTGCGGACCTCGAAGCCCTCGCCGTCCGGCCGTTCGGCGACGCGACGGTGCTCGAGGGCGTCCACCCGCGCGGCGGGGGGCCCCTGCTCCGCCCAGGCAAGCAACGCGTCGACGGCGTCCTCCGGCCCGTGGGCGAGGAACTGGACGCTGCCGTCGTCGAGGTTGCGCACCCAGCCGGCGAGGCCGAGGGCGTTCGCCCGGTCCTGGAGGGAGGCGCGGAAGAACACGCCCTGCACCCGGCCGGCGACCCGGCCCCGGACGGTCACGGACTCCATCAGGCGCGGCTCAGGGCGAGGTGTTCGGCGTAGTCCTCGGGGGTGAGGCTGTAGAACACCGTGTCCAGCCCGTGGAATTCGCCCCGGCGCTCGAACACCATGCCGAGGCGCTTCATGACCTCCACGGAGGCCTGGTTCGGGGTGTCCGTGGCGGCGACGATGCGCGCGAAGCCGCAGCGCTCGAAGCCGTCGACGATGGCCGCATGGGCGGCCTCGGTGACCAGGCCCTTGCCCCAGTGCCGCGGCAGACTGGCGTAGAGGAGTTCGGGCTCGCCGGTCTCCTCGAAGGGGCGGAAGCCGCAGAAGCCCATGAGCCGGTCGGGCTCCTCGCGCAGGATCAGGGACCAGAAGCCGTAGCCGCGCTCGGCGAAGCAGGCGCGGCTGCGCTCGATCACGCCCTGCGCACGGTCCCGGGAGATGACCTCGTCGTCCCAGAGGTAGCGGCGCACGTCGGCGTCGATCCAGAGCGCGTGGAGCGCGTCGAGGTGCTCGTCGTCGAAGGGTTCCATCCGCAGCCGTGCCGTCTCCAGGCGGTGCACAGACCCTCCCCCGCGGACCGCGGCCCGGCCGTCCCGGCCGGCACCGTCGGCCACGCCCGTGGCTCCCGCCCCGAGTCTACGCAGCGCTCGTGCGGCGCCACAACACGCCCCGGCGGCCCCGGGGAGCAGCGACGCCGCCTCTGGTAGATTCGACGGCGACGCCACGGGGGGAGATCGTCATGCACTTCAGCTTCTGGCCGGCCCCGGCCCAGGACTTCGAGACCGTGCTGGACCTCGCGCGCCATGCGGAGGCGACGGGCTGGGACGGCGTCTGGTACGCCGATCACTTCATGCCGAACGCCGAGGACACGAGCCAGCCCTGGCCCGAGTGCTGGGTGACGCTCTCGGCCCTCGCGCCCCTGGTTCCGCGGCTGCGCCTCGGCACCCTCGTCTGCGGGAACACCTACCGCCATCCGGCGGTGCTCGCGAAGATGGCGGCGACCCTCGACCACGTCTCCGGCGGCCGCTTCGTGCTCGGCCTCGGCGCCGGCTGGCAGGAGAACGAGCATCGCCAGTACGGGATCCCGTTCCACACGACCCGCGAGCGTCTGGAACGCCTCGACGAGGCCTGCGCGGTCATCAAGGCGCTCTACACGCAGGAGAAGAGCGACTTCGAGGGGCGCTACTACCAGCTGTCGAACGCTTCGCTGGAGCCGAAGCCTCGTCAGGATCCGCTGCCGCTGCTCGTGGGCGGCGGCGGCGAGAAGGTCACGCTGCGCATCGCCGCGCGCTGGGCCGACGAGTGGAACGTGTGGGGTACGCCGGAGACGCTGGCGCACAAGGTCTCGGTGCTCGAGGCGCACTGCCGGGATCTCGGCCGCGATCCGAAGTCCATCCGCCGCTCCGCCCAGGCGCTCGTGTTCCTCGGCGACGATCCCGCCTGGCTCGAGCGCATGCGCGGCACGCAGACGCCCATGGCGAAGATCGTCGGCACGCCGGCGGAGCTGCGCGAGGTGGTGGCCCGCTACGCGGAGGCGGGTGTGGACGAGCTCATCGTCCCGGACTTCACCCTCGGCCACGGGGACGCGAAGAAGCGGGCCATGGACCGGATCATCGGCGAGGTGGCCGGCCGCTGAGGCGGCTGGAGCCCGGGCCCCGGCCCGCCTACCATGCAGCCACCACTCGCCGGCGCGACGCACGCCGGCCCGCCGCAGCCGGGGAGGAGAGACCCTTGAGCGAGACCGCCGTCCGCAGCCCTGCCGTCCCGGTGCCCTCGGGCACCATCGTCCTGCTCCGCGACGATCCCACGGAAGGGCTCGAGCTGTTCATGGTGGTCCGCCATCACCAGATCGACTTCGCCTCCGGCGCGCTCGTGTTCCCCGGCGGCAAGGTCGACGCCCAGGACGAGGATCCGGCCCTCGTGGCGCGCTGCGACGGCGCCGATCCGGACCCGGTGCTCCGCGCGGTGCAGATCGGCGCCATCCGCGAGGCCTTCGAGGAGGCGGGCGTGCTCCTCGCCCGCCCCGCCGGCAGCGACGCCCTCGTCCCCGGGGGCCGCGTGCGCGCGCTCGAGCCCTGGCGGCACGCGCTCCACGACGGCGAGGCGACGCTCGCGGAGTTCGTCGAGCGCGAGGACCTGCGCCTCGCCTGCGACGCGCTCGTGCGCTACGCCCACTGGATCACGCCGGCGATGATGCCCAGGCGCTTCGACACGCACTTCTTCGTGGCCCGCGCCCCGGAGGATCAGGTGCTGGTCCACGACGGGCACGAGTCCGTGGACTCGGTCTGGATCACCCCGGCGCAGGTGCTCACCGACGCCGCCGAGGGGCGCCGGACCGTGATCTTCCCGACGCTGCGCAACGTGGAGAAGCTCGCGGACCTCACGGACGTGGCCGCGGCGCTCGAGGCCGCGCGGAGCGCGTCGATCGTCACCGTGGAACCCTGGACCGAGCAGCGCGAGGACGGCGTCTGGCTGTGCATTCCGCCCGAGGCCGGCTATCGCGTGAGCGAGGAGAAGATGCCCGGCCGGCCCTGAAGGGCCCGCCCCCGCGAAGGAGAGACCGTCATGGCCGAAGCCGCCGCCCCCGCGCACGAGGACGTGCGCTACGAGGTCGCCGATCACGTCGCGACCATCACCATCGACCGCGAGCACGTGCAGAACACGATCTCCGGTCCCATGCTCGACGCCGTCACCGAGCTCATGCTCAAGGCGGACCGGGATCCGGAGGTGCGCTGCATCATCCTGACCGGCACGGGCCGCTTCTTCTGCGCGGGCCTCGACCTGCGCAGCGGGCAGATCGGCGGCTCCGAGGCGGGCGCGTCCACGAACCTCGACCTGCGGTCCACCCCGCCGACGGTCATGCACCACCTCGACACGCCGACCATCGCCGCCCTGAACGGCTCCGCGGCGGGCTACGGCATGGACATGGCGCTGGGCTGCGACATCCGCGTCATGAGCGAGGACGCGAAGCTCGCGGCGGCGTTCACGGCCCGGGGCATCGTCCCGGAGTCCGGCGGCACCTGGATCCTGCCGCGGCTCATCGGCTGGTCGAAGGCCGCCGAGCTCATCTTCACGGGCCGGACCCTGAAGGCGCCGGAGTGTCTCGAGCTCGGCCTCGTCTCCCACGTGGTCCCCGCCACTGAGGTGGCGAAGAAGGCGCGCGAGATCGCCGCGGAGATCTGCGGCAACGCGCCGCTCGCCGTGCAGGCCTCCAAGCGCATGATGCGCATGGGCATGAACGAGACCTTCGACGATCACGTGCATCACGTCTTCCTGCAGCTCCTGCCGCTGTTCCGCACGCAGGACTTCAAGGAAGGCATGGCGAGCTTCATGGAGAAGCGGCCGCCGAAGTTCGAGGGGCGCTGAGTCCGGGCGGAAGCCGTCGCGACTGAAGTCTGCTCCCACAGGGGAAGTACCACCACCACTGTAAGCGCCAGCTTCAGCGGCGACCGCAACCCCGGCCGGAGCCGTCGCGACTGAAGTTCGCTCCCACAGGGGAAGCACCACCACTGTGGGAGCCAGCTTCAGCGGCGACTGCAACGCCCGGCCGGAGCAGTCGCGACTGAAGTCCGCTCCCACAGGGGGAGTGCCACCGCGACAGCGAGCGCGAGCTTCGACGACGACGCACGCACCTGGCCGTCCCCCACGCCCCCGCTGCACGAGAGGCCGGGTCCGTGCGAAGCTGCGCGGGTCTGCGCTCCGCCGGAACGCCCCTCGGGTGCCTCGGCGGGACGCTTCGTGCACCGGAAGCTGGAGGCTCCTGCCCATGAAACCCCTGCTCGTCGCGGCCCTCGCGGCCTGCCTGCTCAGCGGCGCCCACGCCGCGA
>JAZBPF010000228.1:0-2946 GCA_036351515.1 Pseudomonadales bacterium
CCGTCTCGGGCCTCGTCACCGCATCGGCCGATCCGCGCCTGGACGTACTGCCCCCGTTCCTGCCGCGCCGCGCGGATCCCGGCGATGGATGAAGCGGCGCGCCTCGCTGCAGAGCGTGCCTGCACCGCCCTGGTCCACGAGTGGGCCCGCGCCGTCGACTTCGGCGACCAGGACCACTTCCTCGAACTCTTCGAAGCCGACGGCCGCCTCGTCTACGGCTCCGTCCACGAGGGCCTCGAGGCCCTCGCGCGCTTCGTCGGTTCCCGGCCCCGGGACCGGGTCACCCGGCACCTGGTCACGAACGTCTTCGTGGACGTCCTCGGCCCGGATCGGGCTCGCGGCATCTGCTACCTCACGCTGTTCACGGGGGTCCGCGAGACGCCGCGCGCCGTGCCGCCCGCCGCCGCACCGGCCGTCGTCGGCCACTTCGAGGACCGCTTCCGCCTGCGCGACGGCCGCTGGCGCTTCGCGTCGCGGACGCTCCACGTCGCTCTGGGTGTCCTCCCCGCCTAGTCGGCGGCCCACCGTTCGGCCCACGCGGACAACGCCACCAGCTGCTCCCCGAGTTCGCTGCCCCGCGCCGTCAGGCCGTAGCCCTCGCCTTCGGCGTGCGCCACGAGACCCGCCTCCCGCAGCTCCCGCAGTCGCGCCGAGAGCACCGACGGGGACAACGCATCGCAGCGCGCGCGAAGCTCGCGGAAGGTGGCCGGTCCGTCCCGGAGCTCCCACAGCACGCGCAGGGTCCAGCGCCGACCGAGCAGGTCGAGCAACACCATGACCGGACGGCCACTGCGTGACCCACGGACCGCACGGCCACCCCGTTCACCCGTCATTCCCTTCCCTCCCGTTTGCTTGAGCACGCAGTGCGGACGGACGGTAGTTGCGCTACGAAAACCGTATCAGTCACGATGACGCTACGTTAACCGTAGCAAAGGTATCGCCCGTGACCACGCTCCTGCACGTTCCCCTCCCACCCTACGAAGCCGAGTCCCAGGCCCTTCTCGAGCGCTTCCCGACGGCACGAGGAGAGACCCTGGCCCTGTTCCGGATGCTGACCCTGTCCCCCCGGATCATGCGCCGCGTCCTCGCCGGCGGGCTGCTCGACCGGGACTCTCCGCTCACGCTCCGCCAGCGCGAACTGGTGATCTGGCGGGTCTGCGCACGCTGCGGCTGCGCGTACGAATGGGGCGTCCACGTATCCGGCTTCGGCCGAGCCGCCGGGCTGCAGGCCGGGCTCGCGGAAGCTTCACTCCGGCCCCTGCCTCCGACCGACGACGGATCCCTGAACGCGGAGATCCGCCTCCTCTGGGCCGTGGTCGACGCGCTCCACGAGACCGGGAATCTCGACGACGATCTGCGGCACCGGCTCGCGGACGCCTTCCCGCCCGCCGCCCAGCTGGAAATCCTCGCGCTCGCAGGCTTCTACCACTCGATCAGCTACTTCGCGAACGTGGCACGGCTCGCCCCGGAACCGTTCGCCGGCGGCTTCCCGGACGGACGCGGTGGACGCTTCGCCGGGGCATCCCGATAATCGGGCCATGACTCGCGCAGCCGCCATCGTCCTCCTGCCCGCGCGCCGCACGGACCAGCTCGAACTGGCGCGGCTCTCCCGCGACCTCATCGAGCACGGTCTGCCCTGGCGCTGGCGCCCGGAGCGCATCGCCGCCGCCATCGCGGATCCGGAGACGGTCGTCCTCGTGGCCCGGGCCGGCCGCGAGATCGTGGGCTTCGGCGTCATGCAGTACGCCGAGCGCCATGCGCACCTCTCGCTCCTCGCCGTGGCGCCGGCCTGGCGCCACCGGGGAATCGGCACGCGGCTCCTGCGCTGGCTGGAGGAGACCGCCGACGTCGCGGGGCTCGAGCACGTGGACCTCGAACTGCGCACCTCGAACGAGGCGGCACGCGGCTTCTACGGTCGCCTCGGCTACGCGGCCCGCGGCGAGGTTCCCGGCTACTACGAGGGGCGCGAGGCCGCGCTGCGCATGCGGCGCCAGCTGCGCCCGGCCTTCTCGCCGTGAGCGCCCTCCTCGCCGCCCTCGAGCCCGTGGCCCGGAGCGCCCGCGACCGGGCGGGAGAGATCGAGGCGGCGCGCGCCCTGCCCCAGGATCTCGCCGAGGCGCTCGCCGCCGCCGGCGCCATGCGCATGCTGGTCCCCGTCTGCCACGGCGGCCTGGAGGTGCACCCCGGGGAGATGATCGACGCGTTGCGCGCCCTCGGCCGCGCGGACGGCGCCACGGGCTGGTGCGCCATGATCGGGGCGACCACGGGCCTGATGGCGGCGTCCCTGCCCGAGGCCACCGCCGAGCGGATCTACGGCGCCGACCCGACCGTGATCACCTGCGGCGTCACGGCGCCCGCAGGGCGGGCGACCCCCGTCGAGGGCGGCTACCGGATCTCCGGGCGCTGGACCTTCGGCAGCGGCTCGCGGAACGCGGCCTGGCTGAGCGGCGGCTGCCTCGAACTCGACGGCGCCGGGGAACCGGTCGTCGACGAGCGCGGCGCGCCGCGCGTGCTCCTCGCCTTCTTTCCGGCCGATGCGGTGGAGCTCCACGACACCTGGCACGTCTCGGGGCTGCGCGGCACCGGCTCCGGTGACTTCGAGGTGCGCGACCTCCTGGTGCCCGCGGACCGCGTGGTCGCCTTCGGGGGCCGCCCGCGCGTGGACCGGCCCCTCTACCGCTTCCCCACCTTCGGGCTCCTCGCCCTCGGCGTCGCGTCCGTGGCCGTCGGCGTCGCCGAACGCGCCCTCGAGGAACTCGTGGCGCTCGCCACCGAGAAGGTACCCACGGGCGCCCGCCGGACCCTGGCGGACCGCGGCGCCGTGCAGGAGGACGTGGCCCGGGCCGAGGCTGCCCTGCGCAGCGCCCGGGCGTTCATGCGCGAGGCCGTGGACGCGGCCTGGGCCGCCGCCGAGGCCGGCGAACCCCTGACCCTCGCGCACAAGGC
>JAZBPF010000229.1:0-10439 GCA_036351515.1 Pseudomonadales bacterium
CGGGTCCGGGACGCCCAGGTCCGGCTCCTCGGCGAGGACATCGACTCCATCGTGCTGAAGACGGAGAAGGACGCGTGAACGGCATGCACGGCACCACCATCCTCTCCGTGCGCCGGGGCCACGCCGTGGCCCTCGGCGGCGACGGCCAGGTCTCCCTCGGGGAGACCGTCATGAAGGGCAACGCGCGGAAGGTCCGCACGCTCTACAAGGGGCGCGTCATCGCGGGCTTCGCCGGCGGCACCGCCGACGCCTTCACGCTCTTCGAACGCTTCGAGGGTCAGCTCGAGAAGCACCAGGGCCACCTCGTGCGCGCCGCCGTGGAACTCGCGAAGGACTGGCGCACGGACCGGGCCCTGCGCCGCCTCGAGGCGCTGCTCGCCGTCGCGGACCGGGAGCACTCGCTGATCATCAGCGGCAACGGCGACGTCATCGAGCCCGAGGGCGGCGTCATGGCGATCGGCTCCGGCGGCTCCTACGCCCTCGCCGCGGCCCGCGGCCTCGTCGCCCACAGCGACCTCGACGCCCGCGCCGTCGTGGAGGCCGCGCTGCACATCGCCGCGGACATCTGCGTCTACACGAACCACGAACTCACCGTCGAGGTGCTCGGCGACGACGCCTGAGCCCCGGCCCTCCGGGAAGCCCCATGACCGAACTGATGACCCCCAGGGAGATCGTCCACGAGCTGGACCGGCACATCGTCGGCCAGGCGGAGGCCAAGCGCGCCGTCGCCATCGCCCTGCGCAACCGCTGGCGCCGGCTGCAGCTGCCGGAGGCCATGCGCGACGAGATCACGCCGAAGAACATCCTCATGATCGGGCCCACGGGGGTGGGCAAGACGGAGATCGCCCGCCGCCTCGCGAAGCTCGCGGGGGCGCCCTTCATCAAGGTCGAGGCGACGAAGTTCACGGAGGTCGGCTACGTCGGCCGCGACGTCGAGTCGATCGTCCGCGACCTCGCCGACGCGGCGGTGAAGATGCTCCGGGAGCGCCAGCTCGAGCGGGTCCGGCACCGGGCCGAGGAGGCCGCCGAGGAGCGCCTCCTCGACGCGCTCCTGCCCGAGGCCCGGCCCGGCTTCGGCGAGGCGGAGTCGGGCCGCCGCGACTCCGGCACGCGGCAGATGTTCCGCAAGAAGCTCCGGGAGGGCGAGCTCGACGAGCGCGAGGTGGAGGTCGAGCTCGCGCAGCAGCCCATGGGCGCGGAGATCCTCGCCCCGCCGGGCATGGAGGAGATGACCAGCCAGCTCAAGGACATGTTCGCGGGGCTGGCGAGTACCCGGAAACGGACCCTGAAGCTCCCCGTGCGGGAAGCCTACCGGCGCCTCTGCGACGAGGAGGCCGGGCGTCTCGTGAACGAGGAGGAGATCAAGGCCCGCGCCGTGGAGACGGTGGAACAGAGCGGCATCGTCTTCCTCGACGAGATCGACAAGGTCACGCGCCGCGGCGAGACCTCCGGCGCGGACGTGTCCCGCGAGGGCGTGCAGCGGGACCTGCTGCCCCTCATCGAGGGCTGCACGGTCTCCACCAAGTACGGCATGGTGCGCACGGACCACATCCTGTTCATCGCCTCCGGGGCCTTCCATCTGGCGCGGCCGAGCGACCTGATCCCGGAACTCCAGGGCCGGCTGCCGATCCGGGTCGAGCTCAAGGCGCTCGGGCCGGCGGAGTTCGAGCGCATCCTCACGGAGCCGAGCGCGTCCCTCACGGAACAGTACGCGGCGCTTCTCGGCACCGAGGACGTGGAGCTCGAGTTCACGGCGGACGGGATCGCGCGCATCGCCGAGATGGCCTGGCAGGTGAACGAGCGCACGGAGAACATCGGTGCCCGGCGCCTGCACACGCTCATGGAACACCTGCTCGAGGAGGTCTCCTTCGATCCCGCGGTCCACGCCGAGGGCGGACGGGTGCGCATCGACGCCGCCTACGTCGACGCGCGGCTCGCGGACGTGGCCGGGGACGAGGACCTCTCCCGCTACATTCTCTGAGAGCACGCCATGGCCCGGGTTCCCGTAGAGGTCCGCCTGCACCGCCGCTCCCGCGTCCTCGAACTGGTCTACGAGGGCGGCGACCGGCACGAGCTGTCCGCCGAGTACCTCCGCGTGCACTCGCCCTCGGCCGAGGTGCGGGGCCACGGGCCCGGCGACCGGAAGCTGCAGACCGGGAAGAAGCACGTGGCCATCGACCGGGTGGAGCCGGTCGGCCACTACGCGTTGCGCCTCGTCTTCGACGACGGCCACGACACGGGCATCTACACCTGGGCCTGGCTCGACGAGCTCGGCCGCGAGGAGGACCGCTACTGGGCGGCCTACCTCGAGGAGCTGGAGCGCGCGAACGCCTCGCGGCTGCCGCCGCTGGCCACGGGCCAGTGGTCGCCGCGGTGACGGGCCCGGCGGCTACAATGGGCGCCGGCCGGCGCACCCGTCGGCCCCGGAAGGCGTCGGGTCCCGAAGGCCCTGGAGACGGAACGAGATGAGCCACGACCGTTCGGGCGCACCGCCCTCAGGGGCCGACGCGGAGACCACGGACTTCGGCTACCGCCGGGTCCCGGTGGCGGAGAAGGCCCGCCGCGTGGCGGAGGTCTTCCGGACCGTGGCGCCCCGCTACGACCTCATGAACGACCTCATGTCGCTCGGCACGCATCGGCTCATGAAGCGCATGACCGTGGAGCTCTCGGGCGTGCGGCCCGGGCACCGGGTCCTCGACCTCGCCGGCGGCACCGGCGACCTGGCCCGCCTGCTCTCGCCGCGGGTCGGGCCGGAAGGCCGCGTGGTGCTCGCGGACATCAATCCCGCCATGGTCGCCCTCGGCCGCGACCGCATGCTCGACGAGGGCCTCGTGAACGTCGTGCCGGCCATCGCCGACGCCGAGGCGCTGCCGTTCCCGGACCGCAGCTTCGACTGCGTGACCATGGCCTTCGGGCTGCGCAACGTGACCCACAAGGACCGCGCGCTCGCGGAGGTGCTGCGGGTGCTCGTCCCGGGCGGTCGCCTGCTCGTGCTGGAGTTCTCGAAGCCGCGGGACCCGCTCCTGTCCCGGGCCTACGACGCCTTCTCCGGGCTCTGGCCCCTCATGGGCCGCGTGGTCGCCGGCGACGCCGACTCCTACCGCTACCTGAACGAGTCGATCCGCATGCATCCCCCGCAGGAGGAGCTCGCCGCCATGATGGAGGCCGCGGGCTTCGTCGAGGTGCGCTTCCACGACCTCGTGGGCGGGATCGCGGCGATCCACCGCGGCGTCCGACCCTGAGACGCCCGTGACCGTCGGGCTTCTCGACGCCTTCGCCGCGGCGCTCCTGGACGGCACCCTCGCCCAGCTCCTGCGCACGGATCCCGCCACGGCGGCCGAGCTCCGCGCCCTCGGCCCCGCCCGCCTGCACGTCGCCCTCGAACGGCCGCCGCTCCGCCTCGCCCTCGTGCTCGGGCCGGAACGGGCGCGCATCGAGGCCGGCGATGCGGACGACGCCGCGGACGCCACGGTCCGGCTCACGAGCCGCGGCCTCGCCGACCTCCTCGCGGGCGAACGGGAGCGCGCGCTCCTCTCCGGCGGCGTCGCCACGAGTGGCGACGTCCGCCTCGTGGAGCGCACCTTCGCGATCCTCGCCCGCTTCCGGCCGGACTTCGCCACGCCCCTGGCCCGCCTCGTGGGCGACGTGCCCGTCGCCACCGCGGGCGCCGCCCTGCGGGAAGGGGCCGAACTCGCCCGCGGCGCCGCCCGGGAGGGGGGCCGTCGCCTGCGCGAACGGATCACCGGCGTGGGCGGGCTGGTCCCGGAGCGCGCCGAGGTCGCGCGCTTCCTGGACGAGGTGGACGACCTGCGTCTCGCCACGGACCGGCTCGAGGCCCGCGTCCGGCGCCTCGAGGCGCGGCGCGGCGCAGCGCCGACTTCCGGGGAGGGCGCACCGTGAGCCTCGCGCTCCACGGCGTCCGCCTGCGCCGGGCCCTGCGCATCGCGCGCGTGGTCCTGCGCCATCGCCTGGACACGCTCCTCGCCGACGCGGGTCTCCCCCTCTCGCGCCTGCCCTGGCCGGCGCGCCTCGCCGCCGCCCTGTTCCCGGCCCGGCTCCTGCCCCGGACCGAGGAGCCGGCGGCGCGGCGCCTGCGCCGGACCCTCGAGGACCTCGGCCCGGTCTTCGTGAAGTTCGGCCAGCTCCTGTCCACGCGGCGCGACCTCCTGCCGCCGGCGTTCGCCACGGAGCTCCGCGAGCTCCAGGACCGCGTCGCGCCCTTCCCCGGCGCCGAGGCCCGGGCCATCGTCGAGCGTGCCCTCGGCATGCCCGTCGCGGAGGCCTTCGCGCACTTCGACAGCACGCCGATCGCGTCCGCGAGCGTCGCGCAGGTACACGGGGCGACCCTCCACGACGGCGAGCAGGTGGTGGTCAAGGTCATCCGCCCGGGCATCGAGCGGGTCATCGAGGAGGACCTGCACCTGCTCCACGGCATCGCCGAGCTGCTGGAGCGCTTCTGGCCCGAGGCCCGCCGCCTGCACCCGGTGGACGTGGTGCGCGACTACGAGGCGACGATCCACGACGAACTCGACCTGCTCCACGAGGCCGCGAACACCTCGCAGCTGCGCCGCAACTTCACGAACTCGCCGCTGCTCTACGTCCCGCGCGTGCACTGGGAGCTGACGCGCCGGAACGTGCTCGTGCTCGAGCGGATCTTCGGCACGCCGATCTCCGACGTGGACGCCCTGGTGGCCGCCGGCACGGACATGAAGAAGCTCGCGGACCGCGGCGTGGAGACCTTCTTCACGCAGGTCTTCGAGGACAACTTCTTCCACGCGGACATGCACCCGGGGAACATCTTCGTCGACGTCTCCGATCCCGCGGACCCGAGCTACATCGCCGTGGACTGCGCGATCATCGGCACGCTCACGGAGGCCGACCAGAACTACCTCGCGCGCAACCTCTGGGCCTTCTTCAACGAGGACTACCGGGAGGTCGCCCGGCTCTACGTGGAATCCGGCTGGGTGCCGCCGGACACGGACGTCGCCGAGTTCGAGCGCGTCATCCGCTCCGTGTGCGAACCGATCTTCCAGAAACCGCTCTCGGAGATCTCCTTCGGCCACTTCCTCGTGACGCTCTTCCGCACCGCGCGGGAGTTCGACATGGAGGTGCAGCCGCAGCTCGTCCTGCTCCAGAAGACGCTCCTGAACATCGAGGGCGTCGGGCGCCAGCTCTATCCGGAGCTCGATCTCTGGCACACCGCCAAGCCCTTCATGGAGCGCTGGATCGCCCGCCGGGCCGGGCCCGCCGCCGCCCTGCGGCAGGTCGCCGACCGGGCGCCGGAGTTCCTCGAACAGCTGCCGCAGCTGCCGGGGCTGCTCCTGGAGGCGGGCCGTCAGCTGCGCCGCCTGGACGACACGGCCCGGGAGCAGCGGGAGACCCTGGCGGCGCTCCGGGAACTGCTCGAGGCCCAGCGGCGGGGACGCACGCGCCTGCGCCTCGCGGGCATCGCCGTGCTGATCCTCGCCGGGGTCCTGCTCCTGCCCCAGGCCGCCTCCGACGGCGGCACGGCCCTCCCGGCGGGTCTCCTCGCCGCCATGGGTGCCTGGCTCCTCGCGGGAAGACCCTGAGGGCGACGCGGCAGGCCCACGGTCCATCGGTTATGCTTGCGCCCCCGCGGCGAAGGCGCCGCACCGGCCGCGAAGCGGACGTCCCATGTCGGTCATCGAAGAACTCGCGGCGCTCCTCGAGGCGCGCCGCAGCGCGGATCCCGACTCCTCCTACGTCGCCTCCCTCTACGGCAAGGGTCTGAACAGGATCCTCGAGAAGGTCGGCGAGGAGGCGACGGAGACGCTGCTCGCCGCGAAGGACGCGGCCGCCGGCGGCGACCGGGCCGCCCTCGTGCACGAGACGGCCGATCTCTGGTTCCATACGCTGGTGATGCTGGTCCATCTGGACGTGCCCCCGGCCGCCGTCCTGCAGGAGCTGGAGCGGCGCTTCGGTCGCTCCGGCATCGCCGAGAAGGCCGCCCGCGGCGGCCCCTGATCCTGCCCGAGAGGTGAATTCCCATGTTCGGACTCAGCGTGACCGAGCTGCTCATCATCCTGGCGATCGTGCTGCTGCTCTTCGGCACGAAGAAGCTGCGCAACCTCGGCGGTGACCTCGGCGGCGCCATCAAGGGCTTCCGCAAGGCCATGACGGACGACGAGGACAAGCAGAAGAAGGCCGAGGAGGAACCCGGCTACATCGAGGGCGAGGTGCACCGGGACGCGGCCTCGAGCGAGGAGCGCGAACCGGCCGCCGAACGCAAGTCCTGACCGCGGCCCGCCGCCTGCCCCGCCATGTTCGACGTCGGCTTCCCGGAACTGCTCATCGTCGCGGTCGTCCTCCTGCTGGTGGTCGGCCCCGAGCGCATGCCCGAGGTCCTGCGCACCGTGGGGCGCTGGATGGGCTCTGCCCGGCGCAGCTTCGACCACCTGCGCCGGGAGCTGGAGCGGGAGGTGGGCGCCGACGAGATCCGCCGTGACCTCCACAACGCGCGGATCATGGAACAGGCCCGGGAACTCCGGGACAGCATGGCGAGCAGCCGCGACGAGGTGGAGGAACTCCTCGGCAAGCGCTACGCGACGCTGAAGGACGAGGGGCGGATCCTGGAGGAACTCGGGCCGACGCCCGCCTCGCAGGGATCCGTGGCACCGGAATCCGGCGCGGACGACCCGGCCGGGCACTCCTCGGCCCGGGCGGACGACGCCGGGGCGGACGCCTCCCCCGCGGGAGGGGACGACGCCGACGAGTCGGCCGAGGGGAGCGCGGCGCGAACCGCGGATCCGGAGCGACGCGCGTGAAGCGGAAGGCGGGAGACGAGGCCGACAGCCTCGTCGACGAGCACGCGCAGCCGCTCCTCGAGCACCTCGCCGAGCTGCGCTCGCGGATCCTGCGCGCCGTGCTCGCGGTGCTGATCGTCTTCTTTCCGCTCTTCTACGTGGCGAACGATCTCTACACCTTCATCTCGGCGCCCCTGCGCGCCGTGCTCCCGGAAGGCTCGTCGATGATCGCCACGGAAGTGGCCTCGCCCTTCCTCACGCCCTTCAAGCTCGCTCTGGTGATGGCGTTCTTCATCGCCATCCCCTACGTGCTGCACCAGATCTGGAGCTTCGTCGCGCCGGGGCTCTACAGCCACGAGAAGCGCCTGGCGGTGCCGCTGCTCGTCTCCAGCGTCCTGCTCTTCTACGCCGGCATGGCCTTCGCCTACTTCGCGGTGTTCCCGCTCGTGTTCGCGTTCCTCACGGGCGTGGGGCCGAGCGACGTCGCGATCATGACGGACATCAACGCCTACCTGGAGTTCGTGCTCAAGCTCTTCTTCGCCTTCGGCTTCGCCTTCGAGATCCCCGTGGCCACGCTGCTCCTGGTGATCTCCGGGGCCACGTCCGTGGAGAGCCTGAAGGCCAAGCGCCCCTACGTGATCGTCGGCTGCTTCGTGCTCGGCATGCTCCTCACGCCGCCCGACGTGATCTCCCAGGTGCTCCTCGCCATACCCATGTGGATGCTCTACGAGGCCGGGATCTTCTTCGCGCGCTTCGTCCGCGCACGGACCGCGGAGACCGAAGAGGGCGGCGACGGCTGACCCGGGGGCGCCGGTCTCAGGAACTCTCGAGCAGGAAGGTGACGGGCCCGTCGTTCACGAGGTGGACCTGCATGTCGGCGCCGAAGCGCCCCGTCGCGATCGTGCCGCCGCCGCGGCGGCAGGCCTCGACGAAGGCCTCGTAGAGGGGCTGCGCGCGCTCCGGCGGCGCCGCCGTGGAGAAACCCGGCCTCCGCCCGCGACGCGTGTCCGCGGCGAGCGTGAACTGGGAGACCACGAGCACCGCGCCGCCGACGTCCAGTACCGAGCGGTTCATGGGCTTGCCGTCGGGGCCGGCCTCCGGCGGGTCCGGGAAGATGCGCAGCCCGAGCGTGCGCTCCGCGAGGCGCGCGACCTGGGCCGCGTCGTCCGCCGCCTCCACGCCGAGGAAGACCAGCAGGCCCGGGCCGATGGCGCCGACCACCTCGCCGGCGACCTCCACCCGCGCCTCGCGGACCCGTTGCAGCAGCGCCCTCACGCCGGCGCCCGCACGCCGGAGCCTTCCTGCATCCCGCTCAGGACTCCCCCGCCTCCTTGCGGCGCTCGTCGCGGCGGCGCTCGTGCTCCTTCAGGAGCTTCTTGCGCACGCGGATCGCCTTCGGCGTGACCTCCACGAGCTCGTCGTCGTCGATGAACTCGAGGGCCTGCTCGAGGCTCATGCGCACCGGCGGCGTGAGCAGGATGTTCTCGTCGCTGCCGGCCGCGCGGATGTTCGTGAGCTGCTTCTCCTTCGTGGGGTTCACGGGCAGGTCGTTGCCGCGGCTGTGGATGCCCACGATCATCCCCTCGTACACCTCCGTGCCGGGGTCGACCATCATCCGGCCCCGCTGCTGGAGGTTGAACAGGGCGAAGCCGGTGGCCTTGCCCGCGACGTTGGAGACGAGCACGCCGTTGGTCCGCGTCGCCCCGGCCGTCGGCTGCCAGGGCGCCCAGTGCGAGAAGGTGTGCGTGAGGATCCCGCTGCCCGAGGTGAGGGACAGGAACAGGGAACGGAAGCCGATGAGGCCCCGGCTCGGAACCGTGTAGTCGAGGCGGACGCGGCCGCGGCCGTCCGGGACCATGTTCGTCAGCTCGCCGCGGCGACGGCCGAGCTCCTCCATGACCGCGCCCTGATGGTTCTCCTCCACGTCGACGACGAGGCTCTCCATGGGCTCCTCGCGGGAGCCGTCCTCGCCTTCCCGGAGCACGACCTCGGGGCGCGAGACGCCGAGCTCGTAGCCCTCGCGCCGCATGGTCTCGATGAGCACGGAGAGATGCAGCTCGCCGCGGCCCGAGACCCGGAAGCGGTCCGGATGGTCCGTGTCCTCGACGCGCAGGGCGACGTTGTGGAGGAGCTCCCGGTCGAGGCGCGCCCGCAGCTGGCGGCTGGTCAGGTACTTCCCCTCCCGCCCGGCGAGGGGGGAGGTGTTCACCTGGAAGGTCATGGAGACCGTGGGCTCGTCCACCGTGAGCGGGGGCAGCGCTTCCGGGTGGGCGGGGTCGCAGAGCGTGTCGGAGATCGACAGATCGTCGATGCCCGTGACGCTGACGATGTCCCCGGCCCCGGCCCCGTCCACCTCCCTGCGCTCGAGGCCGTCGTAGCCGAGCACGCCGAGGATCCGCGCGCTGCGCCGGTGCCCCTCGCGGTCGAGCACCACCACGTTCTGCCCCGGACGGATCGAGCCGCGCTGGACCCGGCCGAGACCGATGACGCCCACGTAGCTCGAGTAGTCGAGGGCGCTGATCTGCATCTGCAGGGGACCGTCGGGCTCCACCGCCGGCGGCGGGACCTCCGCGACGATGGTGTCGAGGAGCACGCTCATGTCGTCCCCGAGGGCGTCGGGGCTGCGACCGGCACGGCCCTGGAGCGCCGACGCGTAGAGGGTCGTGAAGTCGAGCTGCTCGTCGCTCGCGCCGAGGCGGTCGAAGAGGTCCATGACCTCCGCCTCGACCCAGTCGGGACGGGCGCCGTCCCGGTCGATCTTGTTGATCACGACGATGGGCTTCAGCCCGCGCGCGAAGGCCTTGCGCGTCACGAAGCGTGTCTGGGGCATGGGCCCGTCGACCGCGTCCACGAGCAGGATCACGGAATCGACCATGGACAGCACGCGCTCCACCTCGCCGCCGAAGTCGGCGTGGCCGGGCGTGTCCACGATGTTGATGGCCGTCTCGCCCCACTGGATCGCGGTGTTCTTCGCGAGGATCGTGATGCCCCGCTCCTTCTCCAGGTCCTGGCTGTCCATCACCCGCTCCGCCTGGCCGGGGGCGATGCGGCCGGTCTGCTGGAGCAGCCGGTCCACGAGCGTGGTCTTGCCGTGGTCGACGTGAGCGACGATGGCGACGTTGCGGAGACGAGCGGGGGAGCGGGCGGTCACGGCGAGGGACCTCCTGGGGGGCGAGGGCGCGCATTATAGGGGCCCGGAGGGGCGTCCGGTGGCTGGCCGTCGCCCCGCCCAGCGAACTTTCCTCCGCACCGGGGGAGCCGCGCAGGAGACCTGCTCGCACCAGATCGGTGCGCAAAATCACGGTCGAACCAGGACCGTGCACAAGTGAGCGCACACTCTCGTCCAGCGCCGCGCAGGACAGCCACGGAGGACCGCGCAGCGTGGCATGACGCTTGCAAAATCGGTCGCCGATGCCCGCTCGTCGTGCGGATCGGGCGCGGGAGCGGAGGCTCCGGCGCGCTCCGCTCCGCTCGTGCGTGGCATGATGACGCACCGCCCGCCCGCGCGGGCAGCCCCCGACCCCCGCGACACACGACCTGGGCCGCGAGGCCGTCGATCACGCAAGCACACCCGGCTCAGACCGGGACGATCCCATCCGGAGGAGCTGTATGTCGGAGAACACCCTGAAACTGATCAAGGACAACGACGTGAAGTGGGTCGACCTCCGCTTCACG
>JAZBPF010000230.1:0-5522 GCA_036351515.1 Pseudomonadales bacterium
AGCCTCGCGGACGAGGAGGTCTACGCGCTGGTCGCCTACGTGCTGTCCCTGGACGGGATCGTGCCGGAGGACGCGGTGCTCGACGCCGAGCGCCTGCCCGCCGTCGCCATGCCGAACCGGGACGGCTTCGTCGAGGCGTGGCCGCCGCGCTGACGTGCCGCATCCGGATCTCGCACCGCTGCGGTTCTGTCCGGCCTGTGCCGCCGAGGCCCTCGTCTTCGAGCACGACAAGGTGCTGCGCTGCACGGCCTGCGGCCAGCGCTGGTTCCACAACGTCGCCGTGGCCGTGTGCCTCGTGCTGCGCGTCGACGAGGCCGTGCTCTACACGTGCCGGGCGCGGGCGCCGCGGGCCGGCTACCTCGACTTCCCCGGCGGCTTCGTCGATCCGGAGGAGACGCTCGAGGAGGCCCTCGTGCGCGAGACGCGGGAGGAGCTCGACCTCGATCTCGCCGGCACGCCGCTGCACTACCTCTTCTCGCAGCACAATCGCTACCCCTTCGAGGGGATCACCTACCGGACCGCCGACGCCTACTTCGGCGTGCGCCTGCCGGAGCGTCCGGCCCTGCGCTGTGCCGACGACGTGAGGGAGGCGCTGTGGCTCGATCCGGCGCGGCTCGACCCCGAACGGCTCGCCTTCGACGCCGTCCGCCGCGCGACGGCCCGCCTGAGGGAGGACCCGCACCCGTGAACGCCGATCGCCCGCGCCGCCCGCTCGGCGGCACGATCCAGGTCGCCGGGGTGCACGACCTCGCCGAGGCCGAGCTCCTGCTCGCCGAGGGCGTGGACTTCCTCGCGCTGCCCCTGCGTCTGCCCGACGGTCGCGAGGACCTCTCCGAGGCTGCGGCCCGGCGCCTCTTCGCCGCCCTCGAGGGACGCGTGCAGCGCGTGCTCGTGACCTATCTCACGGACGCGCTGGCGCTGACCCGCTTCGCCGACGACCTCGGCTGCGACTGGCTGCAGCTGCACGGGGAGGTCTCGAAGGAGACCGTGGCCGCCGTGCGCCGGGCGCGACCGGAGCTCGGGCTGGTGGTGGCGCTGCCGATCGCCGGCGAGGACCCGGCGCCGGTGCTCGCCCGGGCGCGCTCCCTCGCGCCCTCCGTGGACGCCTTCCTCACGGACACGCTCGACGCGGAGACGGGTCGACGCGGCGCCACGGGGCGCACGCACGCCTGGTCCGTGGACCGCGCCCTCGTCGACGCGAAGCTCGCGCCGGTCATCCTCGCCGGCGGCCTCGACCCGGCGAACGTCGCCACCGCGGTCACCACGGTCGCGCCCGCGGCGGTCGACGTGCATACGGGGGTCGAGGGCCCGGACGGCCGCAAGGACCCCGAGCGGGTGCGGCGCTTCGTGGCGCGGGCGCGCGAGGCCCTGGAGGCGGTGCACCGCCACGCGGGAGGGGAGCCATGAGAGCGCGAAGCCGCCTGCGCGGGGCGCTGGTGATCGGTGCCGGCTTCGTCCTCGCCGCCTGCGCGGCGGCCCCGGAGGAGGCGCCGCCCCCGGAGCCCGTCTTCCAGGCCTGGCGCTGCACGGACGGGACCCGGGTCGCCACCGCCTTCGGCGAGGACGGCGCCGCGCTGCGCCTGCGGATCGGGGACGAGCGCTGGCTCCTGCCGCCGGAGCGCACGGCCTCCGGCGCCGCCTGGGCCGGGGAGGGTTTGCGCTTCTGGAACCGCGGCGAGGAGGCGATGCTCGAGCGCGGGGCGGAGCGTACGCGCTGCACCGTCGATCGGGTCCGCGGCGCCGAGCTCGAGGCCGCGGCCCGGGGCGTGCGCCTGCGGGCGCTGGGCAACGAGCCCGGCTGGGTCCTCGAGCTCGGGCCCGACGGCGTGCTCTGGGTCACGGACTACGGCACCCGGTCCCTGCGCTTCGGGCCCCCGGAGCGGACCGAGGATCCGGCCGCGAGCCAGCACTGGTGGACCGCCGCGCCCTCGGACGGCGAGGGGCCGCCCCTGCGCGTCGCTGTCGCTCCGGGTCCCTGCCACGACGCCGCCGGTCGCCCCTTCGCGCTCACGGTGACCGTGCACCACGAGGGTCGGCGACTTCCGGGCTGTGGCCGCCCCCTGGACCCGGAGCGCCTGCCCTGAGCGGTCGGTCGTCACGCGGGGGCGGAGGCTCCCCCCGGACGCATCGTGTATCTTTGCCGGTCGCACGGCCCGGAGGAGACCCGTCATGCGTCATGCCTGGATCCTGACCGTCCTGCTCGCGCTCGCCGGCGGGGCCGCCGCGGAACTGCGCGGCGAGGAGGTGCGCTACGGCGCCGGGGACGCGACCTTCGAGGGCTGGATCGCCTGGGACGACGCCGTGGAGGGGCCGCGCCCCGGCGTGCTGGTGGTGCACGAGTGGTGGGGGCACGGCCCCTACGTCCGGGAGCGGGCGCGCATGCTCGCGGAGCTCGGCTACACGGCGCTCGCCGTGGACATGTACGGCGACGGCCGGACGGCGCAGCATCCCGAGGACGCGGGCGCCTTCGCGAGCGCGGTGATGGAGAGCGCCGATCACGGCCGGGCCCGGTTCCTCGCGGCCCGCGAGCTGCTCGCCTCCCACCCCACGGTGGACCGCACGGAGCTGGCGGCGATCGGCTACTGCTTCGGCGGCGGCGTGGTGCTCACGATGGCCCGGGACGGCGTCGAGCTCGACGGCGTGGCGAGCTTCCACGGTTCGCTCGCCTCGCCCGTGGTGGCGGAGCCCGGCGCCGTCCACGCCCGCGTGCTCGTGCTCCACGGCGGCGCGGACGAGTTCGTGCCGGCGGCGCAGATCGGGGCCTTCGCCGAGGAGATGGCCGCGAGCGGCGCGGGCTGGACCTTCGTGTCCTATCCGGGCGTGCTCCACAGCTTCACGAATCCCGAGGCGGACGCCCTCGGGGAGCGCTTCGGGCTTCCGCTCGCCTACGACGCGGCCGCCGACGCCGATTCCTGGGCGCGCCTGGAGACGTTCCTCGCGGAGGTGTTCGCCGACTGAAGCTCCGGGCCGGGCGGGGGCCCGGCCGGCGTTCCGACGCAATCGGCCGCCGCGCGGAGATCCCGCGCGCGGCCTCCTGTCCAGGGGAGATCTCGACCGTGCCCAGCAAGACCGCAGGCCGCCGCAAGGCCGGGCCCCGCTACGTCTACGCCTTCGGCCGCCGCACGGACGGCCGCGCCGACCTGCGCGAGCTGCTCGGTGGCAAGGGCGCCAACCTCGCCGAGATGGCGAACATCGGCCTGCCCGTGCCGCCGGGGTTCACCATCAGCACCGAGGTCTGCACCTGGTTCTACGGCCACGGCGGCCGCTATCCGGACGGCCTCGAGGAGGCGGTCCGGGAGGCCGTGGCGGAGGTCGAGGCGCAGCAGGGCAAGCGCTTCGGGGACGCCGCCGACCCGCTGCTCTTCTCGGTCCGCTCCGGCGCCCGGGAATCCATGCCCGGCATGATGGACACGATCCTGAACCTCGGCCTGAACGACGAGACCGTCGAGGGGCTGGCGGCGCGCTCCGGCGACGGGCGCTTCGCCTGGGACTGCTACCGGCGCTTCGTGCAGATGTACGGCGACGTCGTGCTGGGCGTGCAGGCGGCGAGCGAGTCCGACCACGATCCCTTCGACGCCCTGCTCTCGGACCTCAAGGCGGAGCGCAACCGCGCGGAGGATCACGAGCTCGACGAGGCGGACCTGCGCGAGCTCGTGAAGCGCTACAAGAGCCTCATCCGTCGGCGCACGCGCGGCGCCTTTCCCCAGGACGTGCACGAGCAGCTCTGGGGTGCGATCGGCGCCGTGTTCCGCTCCTGGAAGAACGACCGCGCGATCCTCTACCGCCAGCGCTACGGCATCCCCGCGGAGTGGGGCACGGCCGTGAACGTCCAGGCCATGGTCTTCGGCAACCTCGGGGACACGAGCGGGACCGGCGTCGCCTTCACGCGGGATCCGGCCACCGGCGAGAAGGTCTTCTACGGCGAGTACCTCGTGAACGCCCAGGGCGAGGACGTGGTGGCGGGGCTGCGCACGCCGAAGCCCATCGCCGCCATGGCCGAGGAGCTGCCCGCGGCCTACGCCGAGCTCGAGAAGGTCCGCACGCGCCTCGAGCGCCACTTCAAGGACATGCAGGACTTCGAGTTCACGATCGAGGACGGTCGCCTGTTCATGCTCCAGACCCGCAACGGCAAGCGCACGGGCCTCGCCGCCGTGCGCATCGCCGTGGAGATGAACCGCGAGCGGCTCATGGACCAGCGCACGGCGCTCCTGAAGATCCCCGCCGAGAGCATCGACTCGCTCCTCGTGCCCGTCTTCGACGCCCGGGCCCTGAAGGAGGCGAAGGGGATCGGCCACGGCCTGCCGGCCGGCCCCGGGGCCGCGTCCGGGCACATCGTCTTCTCCGCCCTCGAGGCAGAACGCGCCACCCGCCTCGGCAACAAGGTGATCCTCTGCCGCACGGAGACGTCTCCGGACGATCTCCGCGGCATGCTCCTCGCGCAGGGGATCCTCACCTCCCGGGGCGGCGTGTCCTCGCACGCGGCCCTGGTGGCGCGCCAGCTGGGCAAGGTCTGCGTCTGCGGGGCGAGCGACGTCGTCATCGACTACGGCGCGCGGACCCTGACCGCCGGCGGGACGGTGCTGAAGGAGGGGGACTACCTCTCCATCGACGGCTCCACGGGGCAGATCTACGCCGGCATGATCGAGACCACGGACTCGGAGGTGAACCGGGTCCTGAGCGGCACCCTCGCACCGGAGAAGTCCGCGACCTACGGCCTCTTCGAGACCGTCATGAAGTGGGCCGACAAGCACCGGCGCATGAAGGTACGCGCGAACGCCGACACGCCGACCATGGCCCGTCAGGCCGTCGCCTACGGGGCCGAGGGCATCGGCCTGTGCCGGACCGAGCACATGTTCTTCGACGGCAACCGCATCGACTACATGCGCCAGATGATCCTCGCCGTGGACGCGGAGCAGCGGCGGACCGCACTCCGCAAGCTGCTGCCGTTCCAGCGCAAGGACTTCGTCGGCCTGTTCCGGGAGATGGCGGGCCGGCCCGTGACGATCCGCCTGCTCGATCCACCGCTGCACGAGTTCCTGCCCTCGGACGAGCAGCGCCGGGCCGAGCTCGCGCGCAGCCTCGGGGTCTCGCCGGAGTACGTGATCGAGCGCATCAAGGCGCTCCACGAGGAGAATCCCATGCTCGGTTGCCGTGGCTGCCGCCTGGGGATCCTCCATCCGGAGATCACGGAGATGCAGGCGCGGGCGATCTTCGAGGCCGCGGTGCAGGTGAAGACGGCGAAGACGCCGGTCGACGTGCGCCCGGAGATCATGATTCCCCTCGTGGGCTTCCGGGCCGAGCTCCAGGATCAGGTGGACATCGTCCGCCGGGTCGCGAAGGAGGTGCTCGACCGCGCCGGCGTGCGCCTCGACTACCAGGTGGGGACCATGATCGAGGTCCCGCGCGCCGCCATCACCGCCGACGAGATCGCCGAGGTGGCGGAGTTCTTCAGCTTCGGCACGAACGACCTCACGCAGACCACGCTCGGGCTCAGCCGCGACGACATGGGCACCTTCTTCGAC